>JAZDIW010000259.1:0-20790 GCA_043804575.1 bacterium | reverse complement strand
CTTAGATATTGCGACCTCTTCGGCAACAGCGGGGGCGCCTTTGCAGGAGATATTCCTTCTGGACTGGGTGAACTTGCGGACACCAACGCCAATGGTGATTCGTGCGACATCTATTTCAACATCTTCCTCGATCCAATGTTTCTGGATACGGCGGTGGGGGATTTTCACCTTCGAGCAGGCTCTCCCTGCATTAATGCGGGCGATCCGAGCTTGCCTCTTGATCCAGATGGCACGATTGCCGACATTGGCGCGTTCCGTTTTCACGAAAGTGCGGCCGAACCGCCGATGGTTGTGCTGTCGGCGGCTCATGCCCTTCACCCGAATTGGCCAAATCCTTTCAATTCGAGCACGATGATTCGCTACGATGTGCCGATAAGTGGTCCAGTTCGATTGGCGGTTTTTAATCTGCTTGGGCAAGCGGTGACAAGGCTCGTGGATGAGAGGCAACTTCCCGGCGCTTATACGATCTTATGGGATGCGGGTAATTTGCCGTCGGGCGTTTATTTCTGTCGAATGGAGGCGGGGGAATTTGTGCAGACGAGCAAATTGGTGTTGATGAAATAGATGCAGGCGGCGGGCACACCCATCGCGGCTCCTTTCTACGCGGTGCGACCTGTTAATTTTCCAAAGCAATGAGGCCAATCGTCCAAGGTGAAATCATGAAGAACCTGCTTTTTGTCCTATTCATCGCTTTTCATGCACCGGCGGCTCTTGCCGTTGCGATTAATGGCTATTGCTACCTCGAAGGGGAAAACGATCACTCGGGGACGAAGGTGAGATTCCTTCAAGCGGACCAAGTGCTCGCGGTGGATTCGGTCTATACGAATCCCTCGGGGCGCTTCAATCTCGAGCTTGCGGCAGGCACCTACGATGTGGAATATAGTCACGGCAGCTTTTCCAGCACCACGACCTCGGCGCAACAGCTCGCGCGTGACACGACGCTCGTTCCCCATGCTTTGGCGCTTGCGGCACAGCGCATTTCGGGTCGGTTGAGCGGCAGCCTTGGCCCGGGTGTGTTTCGCATTACCGGAGATATTTCGATCGATACGAGCGATACGCTTCGGCTGATGCTGGGCACCACTTTTTTCTTCGCCAGACCCTCGCTATTCACGATTCGCGGAACGCTGGTCGCGGAAGGAACAGCGAGCGATTCGATTCTCTTTACCACGAACATCCACAGGAGTCGCCCGCGCTGGTCGGGCCTGCGCTTCATGGGTGAGCACAGTTCCGGCAGTCGACTGGACTACTGTATCATTGAAAATGCCAGTAGTCGGACGGGGGGAATCTATTGCCGCGCCTCGTCGCCAACCTTTGACCGTTGTGCCATTCGATGGAACTCCTCACGATGGGGCGGAGGAGTTCTCTGCTCGGTTGCTTCGCCCACTTTCATTAGCTGCCTTTTTTCGGATAACCAGGCAAAATACGGCGGCGGAGCCATCTACGGCCGCCTCTCTGCCGTGACATTTCAGAATTGCACCATCACCGGCAATTCGGCGAGATTCTATGGCGGTGGAATCTATGGGCGCCGTTCGTCTCTCGTTTTCACCGGTTGCGCCATCGTCAGCAATTCGACGGGCTGGTATGGGGGCGGCATCTATTGCGGCGATTCGTCCGTTTCCTTCGGCGATTGCACGATACTGGGCAATTCCGCCGCTCATTCGGGAGACGGCATCTATCGGCGCAATTCGTCGTTGAGTCTCAAGGATTGCGTGACGCAATAGCGGCGGTTTCACGCGCTCGGGATGGCATGTATTGGAATCCGTCGCGCCCACCGCGCCAGCCAACACGGAGTGAATTTGAGAAAACTATGAATGAAGAAGGCCAAAGTACTCTGGGTGAGAGTTCTGAGGATCTATCACCTCCTCGCGCGAGAAATCCCTGGCTGGCGGCGCTGCTGGCTCTTCTTGAACCTGCCGTCGGCTATTTCTATGTGGGCCGATGGAAGAGAGGTGTTTTTGTACCCTTGGGCGCACTTATATGTCTCTATGTGCTGTTGGGGATCGTGAGACTCCATTTCTCTTTCTTTGGACTTGTGACGATAATCACGCTGGGCATATTCTATCGAATCGCCATTCTGTTCGACACGATTCGCATCGCGAAGAGCTGGACGCTTGAACACCTTGAGTCCTACCAAAGGTGGCATTATTATGTGCTGGTTTGGATCGTTTCTCTTGTTGTCTTGCAGGTGAACTCATATGGTCTTCGACGAGCGGGGAGCTTTCTGGCCTTTCGGATTCCGGCGGGCTCGATGGAAGAGACACTGCTTGTGGGGGATTATATTCTGGTGGATTGCGGCAAATACGATAAACAGGAACCCAAGGAGGGAGATTTGGTTGTTTTCAGATTTCCTCGGCAGCCGGATCTCTCTTATGTCAAACGCTGCGTGGCGGTCGGAGGTCAGATGGTTGAAATAAGAGACAGAGGGCTCTTTGTTGACAGTGTGTTGTCAAAAAGTCCGTCAACGGTGAAGTTCACTTCTCAGAAATTGCTTCCCAAAGGGGCGCGCGAACGCAACATCTTCTCTCCAGATGGCGAGTCATGGAATCGCGACCATTTCGGCCCAATTGCGGTGCCAAAGGAGAACTACTTTGTTCTTGGGGACAACCGCGATAATAGTGCTGATAGCAGGTATTGGGGTTTCTTGCCGCGGAAATATGTTTTGGGAAAGCCGCTCTACATCTACTTTTCAAAGAATAAGCGCACACACGCCGTGCGATGGGATCGCCTTGGTAAGACCGTGGAATAGACACAAACAGTCAGAGCGCCATGCGACACTAATCCTGGTTCGCAGTCGTGATCTCTGGTTGTGGAGAAATGGCGGACTGATTGTGCCTCCCTCAGACGAGAATCATTGAGAATAGGAATATGGAGTCTTCGGAAAGTGAAAAGCAGTCCGTGCGACTGGGTGTAAACGGCGAGACTATCGAGCGCACGGTGCCTGCGGATCGAACGCTTTTGCGTTTCTTGCGCAATGATCTGGGGCTGACCGGCACGAAATGCGGCTGCGAAATCGGCGAATGCGGCGCGTGCACGGTCCTGCTTGACGGCCGTCCGGTTTGCTCGTGTCTCGTTCTCGTCGTCGCGATGGACGGCGCCGATGTGCTGACGGTGGAAGGTCTGACGGATGGGGATAGACTCACCGATTTGCAGGAAGCGTTTCTCGACCATGATGCCGTTCATTGCGGTTTTTGCACGCCGGGGTTGCTGATGTCCGCCGAGGCGCTTCTGCGGCAGAATTCTGAGCCGACGGAATTGGAAATCCGTACGGCCATTTCAGGAAACTTGTGCCGCTGCACTGGCTATGTGCAAATCGTCGAAGCGATTCAAGACGCCGCCGCGCGAAGGAGAGCGAAAGCGTGATGAGTCCGGTGCCCATCTGCACGAAAACGCAGGCACTTGCCGAATCATGGCGGTGCCTGCAATGTTTTGACGCACCGTGCATTGCGGCCTGTCCTGCGAAAATCCATATTCCGCGGTTCATTCGGATGATTCGCAGCGGAATTTTCGCGGGCGCTCATGAGGAACTGCGCAGCGCGAATGCATTCGTGACACTTTGTGGTGCCGTATGCCCGGCGAGTGTTCTTTGTCAAGACCGCTGCAATCGAGGCCGCCTGGATTCTCCTATCGAGATTCGCGCGTTGCATCGGTTCGTCACGACTTCCGTTCCTGAAAGAATCTTTCCCGAATGGCCAAAACCAAAAGGCTCGCGTGTCGCTGTCATCGGTTCAGGCCCTGCAGGACTTGGATGTGCATGGACTCTCTCTCTCGCCGGATTCGACGTCACCGTTTTTGAAAAAGACTCGAAGATTGGCGGCATTCCTGCCTTGGAGATCCCCAAAACGCGCGTCGAAGATACATTGACGGAGGATTTGCGCGTATTTCGTGACCGAATCAAGATTGTCGCATCGAAGAAAATCCAGAGACTCGCAGACTTGGAGGAATTCGATGCCGTTTTCATCGGCGTCGGTCTTGGGAGGTCTGCTCGCCTTGGGATTGAAGGTGAGGACTTGGGCGGCGTTGAATCCGCCTCAGCCTTTCTTCGTCGAATGCGGGAGAAATCAGAGCCTCTTGTGAGTAAAAAAGCAGTAGTTGTGGGCGGCGGGAACACGGCCATGGATGCGGCCCTGGTCGCACTCGAGGCGGGCGCTGAGGTTACGGTCGTCTATCGCCGCCGCCAGCTCGACATGCCCGCGTGGCCGGAAGAAGTGCGGGAAGTCGTTAGCAAAGGAGCTGTCTTTCGCTTTTTGGAAACGCCGGTGCGCATTGTTGGTGAGAAGGATCGTGTGATTGGCGTTGACTTGCAGAGGCAGGAGCTTGGGCCGATGGACGCATCCGGCAGGCCGACGCCGATTCCTGCAGACGAATCTCCCATTCGATTGCCTGCGGATTCTGTCATCATCGCGGTCGGCGCAGGCGTTGAAACGGCTCTCTTTGCCGAACTTGCGCGAGATGCAAGAGGCTATTTTCTTGCCAATGAAAAGGGTGAGAGCAACAGGCCGCGCGTTTTCGTTGGGGGAGATTCGGTGCACGGCGAGGGAACGATTGTCGCGGCGTTTGCCGAAGGGAGGCGCATCGGCGAACAGATCGCAGAATTCTTGAGAAGAACATGAATGCAGTTATGAGAGAAACTTACGACCGGTATCCGTCGGTCTATCCGTTGCGGGATTTGTCGGTTGGTTTTTGCGGCTTTGAGCTCGAGAATCCTTTCGTTCTCTCTGCCGCGCCCTCCACGGACGAACTCGACATCGTGCGCCGCGGCTTGGAGATGGGTTGGGCGGGTGCGATCTTGAAAACAACTTCAGTGCCGGGCACATCCGTCTTGCTCACTTACCCGCTCATGACCGGCTGGCGCGCAGGCGACCATCGCCTCTTGGGCATGGGCAATATTGATCTCATCAGCATATATCCCATAGACGAAATCGTCTCGCGCGTGAAGATTCTCAAGAAGGAATTTCCACGAAAACTCATCGCGGCCTCGATTATGGGCCAAAGCAAGCAGGCATGGCAGACGCTTGCGAGGGATTTGCGCAAAGCTGGAGCAGACCTCATCGAATGCAGTTTCTCTTGTCCTCAAGGCTCGATGGGCGAAGAACCCGGTAAGATGCTCGCGCAGTCCGCTGAAGCGACGGAGCGCGTCGCGCGGTGGGTGAAAGAGGCGGCCGATACGACGCCTGTGCTCATCAAAATCACACCGCTGGTGACCGATATTACCGAAATCGCGCACGCAGTCGAGAAAGCCGGATGCGATGGCGTGACGGCGGCGAATTCGTTTCCGTCGCTCATGGGCGTGAATCTTCAGACTTTCGTGCCTGAGCCCAACATCGGTGGCTATTCAACATTTTCCGGCTACACAGGGCCAGCAATCAAACCTTTGACGCTTTACACCGTCGCAAAAATCGCCCAAGCCACGCGCCTTGCTATCAGCGGAAATGGCGGCATTTCCAATTGGCATGATGCGGTGGAAGTGATGGCGGTCGGCGCGAGATGCGTTCAGATTTGCACGGCTGTCATGCACTACGGTTTTCAGATTATTGACGATTTGACTTCGGGGCTTTCGCATCTCTTGGATGAAGCGAGCCTTGCCAATGTCAGCGAACTTGTGGGGCGCGCGCTGCCAAATTTGTGCGACCACGATTCGCTTCCGCGCCAAAAAGTGCGCAGCCATATCAATGAGCAGACTTGTATTCGCTGCAATGTCTGCTATCTGGCTTGTCGCGACGGCGGCCACATGGCCATCGAATATCGCGGACAAGAGCAGATCCCGCGCGTTCTCGACGAAAAATGCGTCGGCTGCGGCCTTTGCGCGCAGGTCTGTCCAGTGGTGGATTGCGTGACGATGGAGCTTCTGTAAATTCTCCGCCGAGGCGGGGTCATCAGATGCGCTTGGAAATCATTTTGGATCTGATGACCCTCCTCGGCGCAAAAGATCTGGTAGTGCCGCACGGCAGTGCGCTTGAACTGGCTATGCGCTCCTGATTTGGTGACCCTCCTCTGTGGCAAGTTGGTAGAGACAAATTCGCTTAAGGAGAAACAGGCAAATGGCAAAGATCATTGCGAAAGACACAGTGAAGGTTTTCAGTTTTCCGGAAAGTGAAGAACGAATAAAAATCGCAATGGAATCTATTACCGGACTCACGAAGAAGCTAAGATCCCGTAAGTACGAAATAGACCTTTCGATATCATTTGAAAAGCTCCACGAGCAATACCCCGACTTTTCGGAATTTCTGAGGAGATTTTATAAGAAATGCAAAAAACATCATATTTTCTTAGATCACAATGGTCAATCTGCCCCTCTCAGAATCTTGAGTCTTTTCGATCGGGTGATACGAGCGCCCGGTGCAGACGTGAAGGGTCTTCTTTCTGCTTATGTATTGGGAAAAGCACATTTCATGCAGTCTTTCGTAGAGGAGGCACGCAGTCATTCCGAGGAATGGCGACCGGCTATTGGTCTTCAGGTTCATATGTTGGAGGACCACCGTTTTCTCGGTCCAGAGGACGCGCACGGTACTGCTTGCCTATTCCAAGCTTGCGAAGCTTGCCGAACTGCTTTGGTAGCAGAAGAATATCCCAAAATCATTTATCATGAATTCTTGCACCTATTCGGAGTCGGAGAGGGCTACGATGAAGAGTACAAGCCGAAGTCGGGCTGTGAAAAATGCTGGATGCAGTACGAGGCGCGCGACGGCAATGACCTGTGTAAAACACATCTAAAGGAACTCCGGGACTTTTTTGAGCGAATGAAAGGAAAGGAAATAGAATGAATATGAAAACGATTCTCCGATTCATCGTATGTTTCATAATTGCGTTGCCCGCATTTGCGCAAAAATTGCTCATCCCGATGGATTTGACGCAGACGGATCATTTGAAAGCCTACGGCGTGGCGTATTATGCGCTCGCACATGGACTCAATGTGGAGTGGCTATTAAATTATCGCGGCGGCTCGTTCATGATGGATTATGCGCCGGAGGTCGAGCATGAATGCCGGCTTCGAGGTGTGACCTTCGAGCAAGTCGGCAGCGGTGATGCGGGTGCGATTTATTCCGAGATTGAACAGCAGAACATGGAAGTGGTTCTGCTTGAAAAGGCGCCGAAAGTCGCCATTTACGCGCCGCCGGAGGTGACCGAAGAGCCATGGGACGATGCGGTGAACCTCGCGCTCACTTATGCCGAGATTCCCTTCGACCGCATCTATGATGAGGAGGTGCTTACGGGCAAGTTAGCCAAATGCGATTGGCTGCACTTGCACCACGAGGATTTTACTGGGCAATACGGAAAATTCTATGGGATGTACCGGTTCGCCCAGTGGTATATTGACGCGCAACGAAACGAAGAGTCGCGCGCACGAAGTCTGGGTTTTGCCAAAGTATCGCAGGACAAGCTCGCGGTCGCCAAAGCCGTCAAGAGCTATGTTGCGCAAGGCGGATTCATGTTCGCGATGTGCAGCGCCACCGATTCCTACGATATTGCGCTCGCTGCCGAGGGCACGGACATTTGCGCGGTGCCCTTTGACGGCGACGGGATTGATCCCGATTGCCAGCAGAAGTTGGATTACTCGAAATGTTTCGCGTTCGAGAATTTCACCCTCATCACGGATCCGATGGTCTATGAATATTCGGATATTGATGTCTCGCCGCGCACGGGGATGGCGCCGCGAGGTGATGAAGGTGATTATTTCACGCTCTTCGATTTTTCGGCGAAATATGATCCCGTGCCGACGATGCTGACGCAGTGCCATACATCGGTCGTGAAGGGTTTCATGGGACAAACGACCGCGTTTCACAAGCGTTTTCTGAAGCGCAGCACGATGGTGCTCGCACAAACCGAAGGCACGGATGAAGTGAAATACATCCACGGCAACTTCGGCAAAGGAACCTGGACTTTCTTTGGCGGCCATGACCCGGAAGACTATCGCCACCATGTCGGCGACCCGCCCACGAATCTTGTACTGCACAAGAATTCTCCCGGCTACCGGCTGATTCTCAACAATGTCCTTTTCCCCGCCGCTCGGAAGAAGGAGTTGAAGACTTGACGCACGAATATGAGCAGTACCACTAAGAATCTTATTCTTGTCAAGACTGGAAGATGAGGAGGAGAATAGAGGCTTCTTGATAACTGTTTCGGGTCAGAGAATCCAGACAGAATCAAAATGAGGAAAGGAATCGCCATGTCCCGCCTTTTGTCCCTCTCCATTCTGCTGAGCTTGTCGCTCTGTGTGACAGCATTGGCAGACCTGCACGATCCCAACAATCGTGCAGACTACCTTATTCTAACAACCAGTGAGCTGATTCAGGACAATCCTTGGATTACGCAACTCGCCGATTGGCGCAACCAGCACGGACGCGTTTCAATGGTCGTGCCGACGGAGGATGTGTGGGCCGAATTTGGTGACGGAAGTCCTTTAGACACGACGCTGAAGGATTTCCTGCACTACGCTCGCCGGAATTGGCAAGCGCCGCAGCTTCGTGATGTCTTCATCGTCGGCTTTCATGATGTCGTGCCGTCACATGTGGAACCGGATTCCTACAGAGTCCACTATCCCGATTCTACTTACTACTTGCACATCACCTATCTTACTGATCTGTTCTATGCTACAGATCCCGAATCCACGAACCACATTCCTGTGCTCGCCATCGGCAGACTGCCTTGGAGTCCCACCCAGTCGCCATCGCTGTGGGATTATTTCGCAAAGGTGGTCGCTTACGAGACGGCCGATACCGCTGCTTGGCAGACGCGGGTTCATCTCATCGCAGACTATGACGATGCCTTTTTCAGTTTCTGGGAGGATTTCTGCGAACCGTTAGCGCAATTGGTTCCCGAAGACTGGATCATCGAGCGAGATTATCCGGATTTTGAAGAGGGACATCCGTGGCACGGGGATCGAGAAGAGATTCTCGAAAACCTCCAATCAGGAAGTTATCTCGTAGCCTATATGGGTCATGGGACTGGAAACATTTGGTCACATAGGCTCGCACTCGAGCCCCCGGACTTTGTGTCCCTGACAAATGGAAATCGCCTACCCATTATTACGACGACAACAATATACGACATCTATGATAGCGGAGTAGGTGGCATACCAGCGACGCTGCTTGCTAACCCCAATGGTGGCGCCATCGCTTACTTCGGATGCAGTTGGAATGTATGGGTGTCCGCCGGCCGGAGTTTTAGGCTTATCTTGGTCGAGCACGCCACATCGGATTCGGTTGAGACCTTGGGGGAACTGTGGCGGCAGACAGAGGAGGAATTCATTCAACAATATGGAATTTCCGGAGAAAGTTATCGACATACTGCCTTTACCTGTCTACTCTTGGGCGATCCGGGTTTGAGATTGCCGGAGCGAGTCTCCGCAGTCTCTTCAGACATTCCTACAATCCCCGCCGATATGTGCTTGGAAGGGAATTATCCGAATCCTTTCAACTCGGCGACAACGATAACCTTCCGGCTGAGCCACGCGACCAAGATCTCACTGAAGATTTACGATGTATTGGGCCGTGAAGTGGCAACACTCTATGATGGATTTCATGCCGCGGGATCTCACACCGTTTCCTGGGATGCGACAGGCGCGCCTTCAGGACTCTACTTTTGCCGAATGGAAGCTCCGGGATTCGCACAAACCCGGAAGATGTTGCTTATCAAATAGGCTTTGCTTTCCTACAATCTTTGTTGTGCGTGGAAAGCATACCTCTCCATCGTGTCAATTTCCCCCAAGAATGGGAGACAGAAAGGGAGCTACGCCGTGAATCCATTTGCCGTTAGACAATCGGTTGTGGGGAGTGCCCTGATTGCATTCTCTGGATTTCTTCTCTTTGTAGGCTGTGCGGGAGAAGAGGACGAGACCGTGCCTCCGCCACCGCCCAGCGCCACGGGAACTTATTACGGCATCGCCGATTTCGGTGCGGGAGAGGGGCAACAGACGGAACATGGTGTCAAACTCGTGCTCGAAGTGGATCCAAATTGGCTCGCTGGAGGTCTCTCCTTGTCGGATTTGTCCAGTACAGATGAGCAAACCCTTCTCGGTTCCATCATCTACGGCGACTCAAGTTATGAAGTCTCTGGCATTGCGGGCGATGATTCTTTGAGTCTCCAGTGGAGTACAGCCGAAGGAGCTTGGACACTCTTGGGGACTTTCGATACGGAACGCATTCAAGGCATCGCTTCGGGGCCGAGCGGAAGTGCTGCGCTCGTACTCTACCGCTGGACGGGCAATATGCGCAGCATTGCAGGCCATTGGGAGGGAGCCTTTCCCATAGGCCCCTGTTGGCCGCAAAGCGTCTCTATGCGTGCCTCTTTCGTTCAATCGGATACCCTCATCTCGGGTTACCTCGTTGTCTCGGGCCATCCATGGATGGGAGACACGCTCAGGATTTCCGAAGGCTCATTTTTCGATCCTGTGATCATGATAACGGCACTCGATTCGACGGAGGGAGGTCCGTCAACGCTCTGCCTGTTCGGAATTCTCACGGCAGAAGACAGCATGGCTGGAACCTGTGATTGGTGGTGGGCTCGCTGCTTCGGTGAGGAATCTTGGTATCTGGCACCTGAGGAGCCGGACACGGGCAATGTCTTCTCCGGGATTCTGGCGATGGCGTATCGGCGAGAAGGAGTGTCCGTGACGGTCAGCATGGCGAGTCTTTATTGGATGATAGGTGACTCGGGCGTTTCGGGTGCGACGGTCAGTGTCAATAGTGTGCCGCTCATAGATGCGGGTGGGGGATTCTATGTAACCGTACCCGGAGCCCTCAATGTCATTCCGGGCGGTGATTATGTCTTCAACATCTTCCATCCCGTGCACGGGAGCACTTTGGGAACGGCTCGCGTGCCCGGTGAGTTCACGGTCACCTCGCCGTTTCCGGGCGGTATCATTCCGCGAGGGCAGCCTTTCGTCGTGACTTTCGCGCAGGCGGTCGACGCAAATTTCTATACGGCGATGCTCGACATTAATACGGCTTTTGGGGTCGCGGTTGCTCCGGCGACCTCGCTTGTGCTTCCGGGCGCGGGGATTCAGACCGCCGGCGCCGATGTCTTGGAATTCGAGGCGATGAACGGCGATTACACGCGCTGGCAAGAAACGAACACCGGATATTTCGGCGTCAACGCCAAAGCGATTGATGTGACGGTGCAATAGGTACTGTTGCGCCGCAGCGCGAGTCTTTCGTGCCCGACCTATTCAGTGCCCAAGGGTCATACCTTTTTGATGACTTCAATTGGCAAGTGTGCCTTCTCGAAAGGCTGTCTCTTCTCCGCACTATCCCGCACGCTCCCCTTTTTCCACTAGAGCACATCCCAAAATTAATATGGGAGAATCAAGGACGAGTGGCGACGGCGTATCGTCAGAATCATCGCGTCTTGGAGCCGACGGAATTCGGAAGGAACATACCCCTTCTGACTTCCCCTACTGAAGTAGGGGAAGAACCGATTCCCCGTCCCCTCCCACCTTAGTAGGAATCCTTTTCCTTCGACCCAAAGATAACACTTTTCTCTGATACAAGGGGGACAACAGGGGGTTCGTCCCCAACTTCGCCTCACTTGTCCAATGGAACGGAATATCACCATGATATTTTTGAGATGAGTTCTGGTGCCATTTCTAAAAGGATTTGCTCGATGTTATTCCGGTTCATTAGGCGGGACGCTCCCGCGTCCCGCAGTTCCGCACGCAGGAGCGTGCGGCCTAGTGCAGAGAAGAACGAGGCTATCTTTCGAGAAACGGCCATAGTGAGTTAATGGATGGAACAACCTCTGGAGAATCAGCAATAGGATGTATGGAAATAGCCAAAGGAATCGTCTTCTCGAAGATGGGAAACCGCGCTGGCATCGCCGGTAACACGGCACGCTATTTGCCGATACCACCGTTGCACGGCGCGTCGAGGAAGCCGAAGATTCGGAGCATGGTTGAAAACCATCAACGCTCTTGTGGACAGTCTGCAATCATTTTAGGTGGCCAAAGACTATGAAGCCATACCCAAACCCAAACATGCCGGTCAGTAATGTTCGTCATGTTCGATTCAGATGCTTGCTATGGGTGAAGGTTGTCGCGTGTGCTTTCACCTGCTTGCCCTGTCCGGCGCAAAGCATAGGGTCAGAGTCCCTGCCTGAAAGCAATCCCGTCGTTTCGTATGGAATGGAGATAGATGTCTGCTCGCGATACATCTGGCACGGCATCGTCGTTGCCGACAATGTGGTGTTGCAGCCGTCGGCATGGCTTACGGTGCATGACATGACCTTCTCCATATGGAACAACCACACTCCGGCCGCAGAACGATGGAGGTTCGCCGGAGATGAGGTTGACCTTACGCTCACCTATGGAAAGGAATGGACTTGGGTGAGCGCCGAGTTGGGTTTCTTGTATTACGTTTACCCCGGCGAGGGGAGTTCGTCGTCAACCGGTGAGTTCTCAGGTAGAATTGCTCTCTCGAAGGGCCCTATCGAGCTCTCGACGGCGCACAATGTGGATGTGGTTCGTTATGCGGGCGCCTACTTCGGCGAGGCGCAAGTGGCTGTTGAATACGAACTAACGCGGCGTCTGTGCGCGGGCCTGTCCACTTCCATCGGCTGGGCGTCTCCCAAGTTCAACGAGACCTATGTCGGCACTTGGGTCGGCGCTTTCAATGTCCTGAGCGTCGGCGCTTCGCTGCAGTTCCAACTTTCGGATCGTTTCTATCTGAAGCCGCATGCCGAGATGTATCACACTCTCCATTCGCAAGTGGCGCAGTTGACTCAGCGCACGACGACGAATATCGGGGGTGTCCTCGGAATCGAGTGGTGAGAAGTCTGATACATGGGCCGGAATTCCGCGAGGGCGAGTCTGAAAGCAAAAAGAAATGGAGTAACAACCTTTTTGATAAAAACGAAGATGATGTGGAAAGAACGATTTCAATCTCTGCAATGGCGGTTGGGAGTCCTCCTTTTGATTCTCTCGGCCTGCTATGCCTCGAGTCTGTTTCTCGTGCGCCATTGGCACTCCCACCAAGTCACCGCGGCTCTTCAGCGACAGGTCGTGGACAACCACCAACTATTCGACAAGATCCTGGAACTCCGTCAACGATCCCTTTTCACCTACTCCTACGACTACACCTATTGGGATGAGATGGTCGACTTCGTTGACCAGCGTGATTCCTCGTGGGCGAAAGACAACCTCGATGAATCCGTGGCAACCTACGACGCCAGTGCGGTGTGGGTCTATAGCACCGATTTCGAGCTGCTCTACTTCACGACCACTCTGGAGAACGACTCGTTGCGGAATCTGGGCCTATCCGCAGCTATCCGTAAAAGAGCATTTTCCGGTCGGCCGTTTGCCCACTTCTTTCTCCCAACGGCAAGTGGTTTGGTCGAGATTCGCGGGGCCACCATTCACCCGTCCGCCGACAAGGAAAGGATGACGCCGTCGCATGGGTATTTCTTCGCGGGCCGGTTGTGGGACTCGTCGTATCTGGACGAGCTCGGCGATCTCATAAGTGGTGTGGTCACCCTTGCTCCTCCGTCAGAACGGACTGCTCAAGAACCAGGTTTCGACAAGAGCGGATTGATTTTCTGGCAGTGCCAGTTGCCCGGCTGGAACGGTCGTCCTGTAGCCGCTCTCAGCGTTCGCATTCAGTCCTCGGAATTTCGGCAGCATCTGCACACCACCAATCTTGTTCATGCCATAAGCGCCCTGCTGACCTTGAGCCTACTCGGAGCGGTCGTCTGGATTTTGGCGCGGTGGGTCGCCTTTCCGCTCCGGCGGATCTCCAAAAGTCTGGGCACCGAGGATACCGCGCCGATTCGACCTCTCTTGGTGGAAAGTACGGAGCTCGGCCATATTGCCCGACTCATTGATCGCTTCGTCCGCCAGAAGGCTGATTTGGTCATGGAAATTGAATTGAGGCATCGTGTCGAACACGAACTTCGTCTCATGAAGTTCTCCGTAGATCGGGCCGCCATCGCCGTTTTCTGGATTGATCCGACGGGTCGGCCGGTTTATGTGAATGATGCGGCTTGCTTCTCTCTGGGGTATGCGAAAGACGAGCTCCTTGGTATGAACATATCGGATATTGACCTCCATTTCCCTCGGGAGGTCCGGGTGTCATTTTGGGAGCAACTCAGAGAGAGAGGCTCGCTTACTTTTGAAACGGAACTCCGTCGGAAGGATGGCCGGGTTATTCCGGTTGAAGTGACGGTCAACTATCTGGAGTTTGATGGAGAGGAATACGATTGCGCATTCGCTCGCGACATTTCGGAGCGCAAACAGGCGGAACGCGAAAGGCAGGAATTAGAGATCCAAATTCAGCGTATGCAAAGGCTGGAAACGATTGGAACCTTGGCCGGTGGCGTCGCCCACGATTTCAACAACCTCCTACAGCCTATTCTCGGCTATGCAGACATGGCGTTGTTGAGTTTGGAGAAAACCAACCCCCTTCGGTCTGACATCGAGCAGATCGCCCAGGCGGCCTATCGAGCGCGGGATCTCATCAAGCAGATTCTGATCTTCAGTCGTCAGGAACAACAGGAGCGAAAGCCGGTTCAGTTGCATCTCATCATCGGAGAAGCTCTCCGACTTGTACGCCCATCGCTTCCCGCCACCATTGAAATCCGTGAGGACCTGGACCGGAGCTGTGGCACGGTCTTGTGTGATATTTCGCAGATACACCAGGTTCTAATGAATCTCTGCACAAACGCCTTTCTGGCCATGCGAGAGACCGGTGGTGTGTTGGAGGTGCAGCTGGACGCCTTGGAAGTGGATGCGGAGTTTGCCCGCCTCCATGTCCATTTGAACGAAGGTCGCTACATTCGGCTCACGGTGAGTGATACCGGATGTGGCATGGATCGTGCCACGATGGAACGGATCTTCGAGCCATTCTTTACGACCCGGAAGTCTGGCGAAGGCAGCGGACTCGGGCTTTCCGTGGTCCATGGAATCGTTATGGCCCATGGTGGAGGCATCACCGTTTACAGCGAACCCGGCCGGGGAACAACCTTTCGTGTCTACCTGCCGATTGCCGAAAGTGAGGGCGACACCGAGGCCGTGCCGGACATTGCTGCTCTCGAAGGCTCCGAGCAAATTCTTCTCGTGGATGACGAGGAAGTCATTGCCAACATGGGCAGGGAAATGCTGGAACCCTTGGGCTATTCGGTTACGACACAGACCAACAGCCTGGCAGCCCTCGAAGTCTTCCGCGCCAGCCCTCACCGCTTCGACATCGTCATTACCGACCAGACGATGCCCCAGATGACGGGGGACCAGCTCGCTCGAGAAATGCTGAAAATCCGTCCTGAACTTCCCATCGTCCTCATCACGGGATTCAGTGAGAGAGTCACGAGCAAGAACTTCCGAAGACTTGGCATCCGCGAGTTGGTGATGAAACCGCTCGTTTCCCGTGAGCTTGCCGGTGCGATTCGCAGGGCTCTTAGTAAAGATCTTGTTTTGGATTAACGAGGCCCTTTGGCGCGGTCGAGGTTCAATACGGAAGGCGGGCTTAAAAAGAAAACTTCAGGCGGCCCATGAGAATCTCGCTGTTGTCCCCGAACTCTGTGCCCGCATCGCCGCCGAAGAGAAGAGCCGTCGCGAAAAAATCCAAATTCGTCAGGACGGAAAGAGTGAAGGTGGGCCCGAGATACCAGGAGCCATCGGAAGGATTGAGAATGGCGACGCCGCTGACACGAACGAGCGGAGACAAGTCGCGGGCAACTTCACCGAAGAGCGCCCATCTTGCGGACGTAAGCTCTCCTCGCCGGTAAGCCTCGAGAAGATGAAATCGTCCCGCGTTGCCCGTCGTTCCCCGTTCCTTGTAGAGGACTTCGGCATGCAGGTATAGCGAACTGCGAAACGCATAGTCGCCCGATACGGCCAATGTCAAGTAATTGGGTTCGTGCATGCTCGATTGTCGCGGCATGGCGTAGAGCGCTTCGCCGCGAAAACCCCCGCCATGGATACTGCCTGCCCATGCGAAACCTGCCACTGCCACAGGGCCTCGCCGCCCCGCAATCGCAATCCAATCATACTCCCAGCGGTTAAGTTTCAACCGAATCGCCGCCGCGCTGCTGTCGGGATCGCGCTGGGGAACGAATGCGACATCCAGCTCGGAGTTCGGCCCTAAATACCATTCCAAGCGGGCCGCATCATTTCCGGGTTTTTCCTCACTATCGAAATCCAGCGGCAAGGCGGGATTGAAGAGATCAATAGGATTCCATACGAGATTGGTTCCCCACGCCACACGCTGCCGCCCCAGTGTTATCTCGAGCGGGCCGCGCGTCCATTTCGCCCACGCCCGGTCAATCATGCTCGTGAGAACGATGTGCTCTTCATCTACAAAAGTGCGTGACCAGCAGAAATAGGGCTCGACGAGCGTCGCCATGTTCGTCAGCGCCAGCATGTCCTGCGCGGACTCCCCAATAAGCAGTCTTGTTTTCAACTCGAATCCCATGCGGAGAGTTGTCATGGGGTGCCAGCGGAGATTCTGGCGGGTATGGAGAAGATTGTCGAAGCGATAGGTCTGTGAGCCCATCGTGTCGGGCGACGCTTTCCAGAGGATGGGGGTTTCCCGCAAGTAACCCCGCAGGCTGATTTGATCCCATAACGCTGCGTCCAGCAAGCTGCATCGCACCAGCAGGATCGCAACAGCGAGAACGAATTTCACGGAGCTTCCTCAGGCGTCCGCGCATCCGAGACGATTTGACCATCTTGCAGAGTGATGACGCGGCGGGCGCGTTTCATCACGCGCGGGTCGTGGGTCGAAAAAACGAAGGTCATGCCGCGCTCGCGGTTGAGCGTTTCCATGATATCGAGCAGGTTTTCGGCGGAGGCGGAATCGAGATTAGCCGTGGGTTCATCGGCTAATACGAATGCCGGCATTGAGGCTAAGGCCCGCGCGACGGCCACGCGCTGTTGTTGCCCGCCCGAGAGTTCATGCGGGCGACGGTCCATTTGCTCCTCCAATCCGACGGCGCGAAGCAACTCCTCGGCCTGCCTCGTGCGCTCGGCTCTCGGACGCTTCTGCAACAGCATGATGAACTCGACATTCTCTTTGGCCGTGAGAACGGGAATCAGATTGAAGGCTTGGAATACGAAGCCGATATGATGTAGTCGGAAAGCGGTGAGCTGCCTCGATTTCAGATGCGCCAGATCGTGCTCCTCGACCCGGACTCTTCCGGAGGTCGCCTTGTCCAGTCCGCCGAGGATGTTGAGCAGCGTCGTTTTGCCCGAGCCGGAAGGCCCGACGATCGCCAAAAAGTCTCCCTTTTCCACGGAAAAATCAATGTCCTTCAGTGCTGTAACCGGCACGCCATGATCCCCGTAGATTCTTGTCACTTTTTCCGTTTGGATGATGGCCACAGGAGACTCCTTCCTAATAGGTGCGAATGGCGCTAGTGGGACTCAGCCGCACGGCTTTCACCGCCGGATAGATGGACGCCAGGATCGCGCTAAGAATAACGAGCAGCGCAATGATCGGATACTCGCGAAAGGGTAGGGACGGAAAAATCACCGCGCTCATTCCGAAAGCTTCAAAACCTTCTTGAACGATACTCAGGTCAATTCCCGTCCGACCGAGAACGGCAATCGTCAGCGCCCCGAATCCCAAACCGAATACACCGCCCATGCCGGAAAGAAAGACGGCTTCCAGCAGAATCATGGCAAAGATGCGAGCATGATTCATTCCCAGAGCCATGACGACTCCGAGCTCCCGCACGCGTTCCAAGACTCCCATAAGCATGGTGTTTGTAATGCCAAAAACGAGGGCGAGCAGAATAATCACGATGAAGATGAATATCCATTGCTCAGTCCCTCCGATCATGAGTGCCATTTCAGGCTCCAATTCCATCCAGGAAGCCACTTCAAGATCGGGATAGGTAGTTTTCAAGCTCGCACGAAGGTCCTCCACCTGTTTCGAATTAGGAGCAAGCAGGGCGATTTCATGAAGCACTCCGTCCAGCTCGAAGAGAGCTTCAAGGTCTTTTCTGAGGGTGAACAGAGTCATCTTGTCGTATTGCGAGGAGACCGTTTTGTAGATTCCCGCGATACGAAAGGCCCCACCCACGATAGAGCCGTCAGTGGCCTGCGCCGTCAGGACGATTTTGTTGCCGAGCCGCACGCCCAAGTTCTCGGCCAGCCGCTTGCTGATGACCACGGGATTGCGAGTCTTGGTGGCGAAATAATCTCCTTCGAGAAGCTTGTTGTGGACTTCCGTAACCTTGGCTTCCTCGGAAGGCTCGATGCCCAGAATCATCACGCCCGCAGCGGTGGCGGGAGAGCCGGCCATTCCCGTGAGCACAATCCTCCCTGCGGCCGCTTTCACATCGGGCAAGTGCCGAACATCTTCCAAGACGGCGGGGCCATTCGGAATCGCATCGGAGATCTGCTTGTGACTGCGAAACTCCGGATGATGAATCTGCACATGAGATGTCCGAACATCAATGGCGGCATGGATCATCTGTTCGACCATACCCCATGTGATGCCGCCGTTTAAAATTCCGGCCCACAAACCGAACGCGACGGCCACGAGAAGAACGGTGCTCCGCTTCTTATTGCGCCAAACATTTCTCCATGCAATAGACCAAATCATTCTTAAAACTCGATTCTTTCTTCAGCGTATCTCAAAAACATCAGAGCGGAATTGTCTCGCCGAGCCGGGTTAAGCACTTATCCATGTCCAATTCCCTCAATCCCGCTCCGTGCGTAACCCGGCCGGAACATGTCGATGTTGCCACCGTCCACTGAATTCCTCTCTCATATTTTTGGGACAAGCTCTTGGTCTTCTTGTTAGTCTCTATCCCGTTCTCAGTGCGCTCACGGGATGAAGTCTGGATACGCGAACGACAGGATAGAGCGATGCGACAAGGGCGATGATGAGGACGCTGAGACCCTGCCAGAGGAAAATGGAGGCGTCGGTGGCAAAGGGCAAAATGGGATCAAATCCCATGCGCCGTACCGCATCGGCCCACTCTCCCCCTAAGGAGATGGGATGTCGGTAGAGATAAAAAATCACCGGAATCCCGGCCAGCATCCCCGCGAATGCGCCGACAAACGAGAGCAGGATGCTTTCCGTGATGACAATCCCGCGCAAAACCCCGCGCCGCATGCCTACGGCCATGAGCATCCCGAATTCGCGCGTGCGCTCCAGAGTCATCATGAGGATGGTGCCGAGGATGCCGAAACCGATGACCATGTAGAGAATGGCCAGCATAATGATTCCACTGGCATTATCCGACTGGACATACTGCACGAGCTCGGGAAGCATATCCTGCCAGGAAAGCACATCGAATTTTTCGCCTAACTCGGATTTGAGCCGCGCGACCACCGCGGACAACTCGGGCTCCTTATCAATCATCACGGCCGTCGAGGTGATGCGATTCTCCGCTGCGAAAAAATCCTGAGCCAAGCGCAGCGGCAGGAAGATCATCCGGGTATTCATCTCCAGCGTCGGAAACTCGACGATTCCAATTACGGCATACTTACCGGCGGCGGTCACGGCATGATACCCTTGTCCCAAGAGAACAATCGTGTCGCCCACTCCCACGTCCAGATGGTCCGCCAGACCTTGAGCTAAAAGTACGCCATCATCGTTGGCTCGAAGATAGCGGCCCTTTTTCAGACGCTTCTCGAGTCCGGTAAGCCGGCTTTCTCGAATGGGATCCGTGCCGATGACCATCACGCCATCGGTCACCTCTCCGCAGGAAGCCAACGCAAAAGATTCGAGCCGCGGTGCCGCGATGGTTATATGAGGCACGCGCTGGAGAATTTCAAATAAAGAGTCGGCGATTTCGTAGCTGCGATCAATGGATTGATTTTCAAAGTAACCCGGGGCTTGAATCTGCACATAGCCGGTGTAGAACGAGACCACATTATTTATCGAGTGACGATAGAAACCGAGTTGCATCGAGCGCGTGACGAGAGCAATCACTACCGCAAGGAGAATCGAGCTGATGGAAATCAGACTGCGTTTCTTGTTGCGCCAAATATTGCGCCACGCGAGCTTCAGATAGAGTCCCATGATTCTCTTTTCGCTATTGCACTCGCTTCATGTTCTGTTCGGAGAAAAAGGAATCTTCCAAGGGAAAATCCCACTTCGCCGCGTGGTACTCCAATTCCGTGTAGTGGTTCGGTTTGTCCGCCGGAATCATCTTGAAATAGGTCGGGATCACCCGGCCGCCCAAATCTCGGATGTTCGACAGCGTCATCGTATTGATGAGCTCATCCTGCTCATCATAGTATTCGGCTCGAAGCTCGAGATCCTCCTCTTTCGTGATCCACAGATAGACTTTGCCCCATACGACGGCGGCCTCCGGTTTGGGAATGAGCTCAATTTGCCAGCACTCATGGCCATCGAGAATCGTGTCTCCAAGGAGCGTGTGAGTGTAGTCATGCACGACCGAAGACTCGCGGACGAGATCATCGTTCGTGAAATCCGAGCCCATCCAGGATTGCATCATCATCGACGGCGGGATTTTGATGACTTTTTCGACCGAAGGCAGCCAGTTCCAGATTTCTGTCTTGCGCTTCAGAAAGGTCGTTCCCTTATCACGCGCGGGAGCCGTGATGAGAATCAGCGCGAGGTCGTAGCCCTTCGACCAGCTCTTCATAGATACCTCGCGAGACCAGTCCGGCCGGACAACACGCATCGTCAACTCGGCATAGCTCGTCGTGCCGCGCAACCGCTGGTCGGCGCGTCGAACAATCTCGGTGGCATCCTGCGCTGGAGAAGTCTTCGCGAGAATTCCAAGCAAAAAGATGGCCAATACGACTTGAATCATTCCTTTCATTCCTCTATGGCTTACATGGCATAAGGAGTTCTTCATGGCTTACGGATGAGACAGAAAAGGATG
>JAZDIW010000258.1:0-5767 GCA_043804575.1 bacterium | reverse complement strand
CTTGCAGTTCTTCTCCTCCTCGTCGTCCTCCTGGCTCTTCGAAAAGGACTCAATTCGGAGGAACCCATGACCTGGACTCCCGATTCGATGCGTAGCAAGATGGTCGAGACGCAACTTGTCTTTCGCGGTATCCAGGACGAGCGGGTGCTCGAGGCCATGCGAAAGATCCCGCGGCATCGCTTCGTTCCCCAGAGGATAGCCCATCGAGCCTATGAGGACAATGCCCTGCCCATCGGCGAGGGTCAGACGATTTCGCAGCCCTATATCGTTGCCTATATGACGGAAGCCCTGAAGCTCTCGGGAGGCGAGAAGGTGCTCGAGATTGGGACGGGTTCGGGATATGAAGCGGCGGTGTTGGCGGAGCTGGGATGCGAGGTCTATACCATCGAAATCATTGATGAGCTCGCCCGGATGGCACAGCGTCATCTACATGAGGCGGGCTACACGCAGGTGCATATCCGCACGGGAGACGGCTATTTCGGCTGGCCCGAAGAGGCACCCTTTGATGCCATTATCATTACCGCTGCCCCGGACCGAGTGCCGCAGACCCTTGTGGAACAGTTGAAGCCGGGGGGCAGGTTGGTTGTCCCCGTGGGTCCAGAATATGGGGTGCAGAATCTCTTGCGCCTGACCAAAACCGAAACGGGCCGCGTCATCTCCGATACGCTGATCCCCGTCGTCTTCGTTCCGATGACGGGGGAAATCGAGCGGAAGAAGTAAGGCAAATCATGAGAAGATATGCGCTTCCAGCCCGCTCTTGCCAATTCATGCTACAGCGTATCTCAAGGATATCCGAGTGATATTCGGTTCCATTGCCCAAGCAAGGCAAGTCAGGGACGAACCCCCTGTTAGTCCCCCTGCGGACGCAGGGGGAGACTCGAGCCCTTCCCCTGCGTTCGTAGGGGAAGTTGGACGGGGTTTCTTCTGACAATCTTGGGATGTACTCTATTGGGCGTGGCCAATTTTGTGTAGCAGAAACATAGTGAACTCACATCCGGTGTTCCCCATTGCGAACTCCCCATAGTACATTTATCTGCTTCAGAGTTCAATGACTGCCCGCCGAAGCATACGCCTTCTGATCCCCATCGCGATTCTCTTCTTTCTTATTCGTCTTGTCTATCTGCGGCAGCTTGAGGGCAGTCCGCTCTTGGAGCTGTTGACGCTTGACGCGAAATACTACCACGATTGGGCCGCAAGACTTGTTCAGGGACTGGGCCATCCGCCGGGTCCTTTTTTTCTCTCGCCTCTCTATCCGACTTTTCTGGCGGGCATCTACACTCTCGTCGGCAGCCCCAGTCCCACTTCGGCCATTCTTTTCCAAATTTTTCTCTCTGTTGGAACCCTCGTCCTCCTCTTCTTCGCCGTTCGCCGTCTCTTCGACAAGACGACCGCCATCGTATCGAGTCTGCTCGCGCTTTTCTACGCACCCTGGCTCTACTTTGACGGTATGCTGCTGACGGGCAGCCTTATTCTTTTTTTGAATGCGGCCCTTCTGTTACTCTTGGCTTATGGGATGAGTGTAACGAGAGGCAAAGGATGGCTTTGGCTAATGGCAGGGATTGTGGCCGGTCTGTCCTCGCTCGCAAGGCCCACGATTCTGCTTTTTGTCTTAGTCCTTGTCGTTTATCTGATTCTACGAAGAGAAGAGACCCTACCATCACCAAGAAGATTGAGCTGGCCAACGATTGGGGTCTTTATCTTGGGTGTTCTTGCCGCACTATCGCTTGTGATTGCTCGCAACATGGCGACGGGCGGGAGCATGCTTCTGACAACCTCGTCGGCGGGGATCAATTTCTATATCGGCAATCGGGCGGGAGCTTTGGGCACCTATGAAGAACTTCCCTGGTTGGAGGCCTCGGATCCTCAGACGGAGGTGCAACGCTACCGAGAGGAGGCACAAAGACGCACGGGGCGCAGTCTCACTTTGGAGCAAGCGTCTCGCTTTTGGATGGCGCAAGGTTTCCACGACATTGCAGGCCATCCGGGTCCTTGGCTGAAAACCCTTTTGAGAAAACTGTGGCTTACCGTGCAAGACAGCGAGATCCGCACGAATTTGAGCTTTGCCGCCACGCGCAGCTTCTGCCCGATCTTGCGCCTCTTACCTCTAACTTGGGGATTTCTTTTTCCACTGGCGATTGCCGGGCTCTTTTTTCTCTGGCGTCATGGGTGGCCGACGCGACTTCTTGCCCTGTACCTTGCGGCGTACCTGCTTGTCAACTTGATTTTCTTTTCAGCCTCGGAATATCGGTTTCCGATGATTCTGGCGCTGCTTCCTCTGGCCGCCGGATTTTTCGTCGAGCTCTTTCGCGAGCTTCGGCAGCGCCGATTCCTGAGAGTGGACACCGCTCTCGGCATCTACCTCATCCTGCTTGTTGTTGCGAATTTCCCCTCGCCTTTGCGCGCGCGGCTCACATCTCCGGCGATGGATTTCTTCAATCTGGGATCCGAAGCCATAAATCGCGGGCAAATTGATGGCTCCATTCCTCTTTTTATGCGGGCACTGGCGGAAAGACCCGACTTTCCTGACGCACATTTGGAATTGGCAAGGTCACTCTGGCAAGTCGGCAACTACGACGAAGCCCGGCGAGAATTTGAAGTCGCAGGCATGGCGCCGCCGGATACTCTTCATGGCACGCCTCTGGAAAGAATTATCGCACAGGTGCGAGCCTTGTCTGAAGAGGAGTGCCATGCGCAGGCGATGGCATTTCTGGAGGAGCTATTCCCAGAGGCGGAGGCGGCACCTGTCGAGATTTTGGTGCAGCGCGCTTTTCTTTTGGAGAGGCTGGGGCAATTTGAGGAGGCAGCTTCTCTCTATATTGGCATAGGCGCACGAGAACCCGAGAATCCCGAATGGCCCTATCGCGCCGCGTTGGCGATGCGGCGAGCGGGAAACGCGGCGGCCTGTGATTCTCTGTTGAGTGTCGCGCTCGGGATTCAACCGGCCTATGCGCCCGCGCGGATCGAAATCGCTCTGAATGCACTAAGCCGGGCGGATACGGCAAGAGCGCTTTCGGAACTTGCCGAGCTTCGCCGGATTCGCATTCCCATAGATTCTCTTCGGTGGAAAGTCGAGGATTTGGCGCGCAGAATCGCACCGGACAGGGGAAATGAGTGAGGGAGAATCTCTGTTTCGGAAGAAAGACAAAAGCCACCGCCTCTATGACGGTGGCCTTCTTTTTCAGATGTAGGCTTTAGAAAGAATCAGCTCTTCTGGATTTCCATTTTCATCATGAGCAAGCCCGTCAGAAGCTTCGGATAGAAATCGGTGGATTTCTGCGGCATGCGCTCGCCTTGCTCGGCCACGGCACGCACTTGCTCGACTCGTGTCGCATTGATGAGAAAAGCGGCCTGAACCGTTCCGTCTCCCACTCGCTCAAGGGCCTTCTCGCCGCCGCGGGCATAGAGGCAATTCGTCTCGGCCTCCAAGGCTTTGGCGTCAATGCCCAGAAGTTTCTCCAGAATCAGTGTATGCAGAATGACCACATCGAGAGATTTCGACTCCTTTGAAAGGGTTGGTGGCGTGACTTTCTCCATGATGTGCAAATCCTTCAGCCGGAGGAAGTAATAGGGATCAGGGGTTCCGATGGCGCGTAGTCCAAAAACATGAGCTTTGCGGCCCTTTTCCATGCTCGAGAAGAGTTCACTCGGTGAATTCAACGCCTCCACATCAAACCACTGCCGCAGGCTCTCCACGAGACGAGCTCCGTCGAAATCCTTGACGCTGTGAATCAGGCGGTGCGTCGGCAGGATGACGAGACCGGGGTCTTCCATGGGAAAGAGCGCCATCATGCGATGCGTAAAAGTCTCGACTCCGACGGGCTTCCATCCTTTCTCTTCGCATTCACGCTTGAAGTTCAGTGCCGTCTCGAACCGATGGTGCCCATCGGCGATGAGCAATTCGCGGTCAGTTAGATAAGTGGAAAGCTGCGCGAAAATCTTGGGATCCGTGATTTTCCAGACCCGATGGAGCTCTCCGAAATCGTCCTTCACTTCGATGAGGGGAGGCCGATTCTCGATGGAGTGTTCCATCGCATTCACGACACGGCCCTGGGCATCGGAAAAGAGCATGAAAATCAGTTCATCATTGGCCTGGACTTGGCGCAAGAGGCGCAGGCGATCCGCCTTGGGGCCGGCCAGTGTCCGTTCATGAGCCCTCACCTGTCCCTCTTCCAAAGCCACGAGCGCCACAAAGCCTTTGCGCGTGAACTCGCGCCCGTCCACTTTGAAGACCTGATAATAAGGATAGAGGCCAGGCTCGGATTCCTGGCGAAGGACTCCGCCGGACAGCCATTGGCGGAAGAGCTGTCCCGCTTCCGGATAATCCGTGGAAGGATTGGCGACCTGCTCCTTGGACTTGATAATGCGGGCCACATTGTACGGGCTGCGGGCGTAATACTCTTCCTGCAGTTTGGGGCCGATTTTGTCGTAGGGCTGAGTCACGACAGGGGCCAAGTCCCCAACGACCGCAGGGTCAAAGCGATAGGCTCGAAAGGGGGCAATGTGTGCCATCCGTGTCTCCTTGGATAAACTCAAAGCTCAATAGACGAATCAAAGAACCACCGTCTAATTCAAATTGGGCAAGATAATTTTGCTTGATTCCTGAAGTGGAAATGTGTAAATTCTGTGAAAGAAGCAAGGATTTCATGTGAAGAAGGACAGAATTCCCCACGACGAATTCGTCTATCTTTCCAGCATCATTGGGCGCCGTGCACGGAGTCGAGAACTCAGAACTCCGATGGGCCATGTCTATGATGTTGTCGCAACCGTAGGCGGGATGTATCCTCAATTGCGAGGGCTCGTGCTGCGGCACCGAAATACCTTTGCGTTCTATCCTGCAAGCCGGGACGACTATGCCGAACTCCTTTCTCGGCGTCGCCTCACGGTGGATGAACGGCGCATCGAGCCCTTGGAGCTGGGAGCCCACGACATCTCGCTGAGAGACTTGTTGTGGGACAAACAGATTGTGGATGCCAAGGGCGTCAAGGTGGAACGCGTCAATGATGTCCATCTCCTTATTGCGGAGAAGCAATGGGTTGTCCACGTGGATGTCGGCTTTGCGGGGCTTCTCCGTCGTCTCGGGTGGCTGTGGCTGGTCCAAGGTCTCTGCATCCTGTTGCACATTTCCCTAAAGGAGGAGCTCATTGCTTGGAAATTTGTCCAGCCCGTTTCCTCGGAGGGCACTTTAGGCCTCGTCCGTTTGACCATCAGTTCCGAATACATGAAGAAGCTGCATCCGGGAGAATTAGCTGACCTTCTCGAGGATCTGGACAAACTCGAGCGTCAGAGCATGCTCGCCGCGATGGATGACGAGACAGCCGCGGAAGTTCTCGAAGAAACGGACGAGGACACGGTCAAGGCGATCTTCGAGGACCTTTCCACCGACCGAGCGGCGGACATCCTCGAGGAGATGGAGCCGAATAGAGCCGCCGATGTTCTGGCGTCTCTCTCGCCGGACACCTCGGATGAAATCATCGAGGAAATCGAGCAGGAAGCCAAGGAAGACATCCAGGAACTGATTGCGTATCCGGAACGGACCGCCGGCGCGGTCATGACGACGGATTTTCTCGAGATCAAGAGCGACGCGACCGTCAGCGAGGCTCTGGCGGCGGTTCGCAGCGCCGCCGATGAAATCGAGGCGTTTTACTATGTCTATGTCAATGATTCCGAGGGGCGGCTGCTGGGTGCGATGTCGCTGCGCCATCTATTGCAGGCGCCGCCCGAGGAGACACTGAACCAAGCCCTGCAACCTCGCCTCATCACCATTGTC
>JAZDIW010000257.1:0-6915 GCA_043804575.1 bacterium | reverse complement strand
CCATGGGCTGGGACACATCCATAAGTTTCAGAATCGTCGGAGCCACATCGCACAATTTTCCTCCATCACGCAGTCGGAACCGCTCGTTGACTGAAAGGATATAGAAGGGAACGGGATTCGTCGTATGAGCCGTGTGAGGGCCGTTGGTTGTTGGATCCCACATCATCTCTGCATTCCCATGGTCCGCGGTGAGCAACATCGAATATCCCATCTCCTCGGCGGCCTTCCAGACCTCCCCTACAGCGGCGTCAACGGCTTCCACGGCTCGGCGAGCCGCATCGAGAATTCCCGAGTGACCGACCATGTCACAATTTGCGAAATTCAAAAAGACGAAATCATAGATTCCGAGATGCAGTCGCCGGCAAGCTTCCTTCGTCACAAGCGGCGCACTCATCTCGGGCTGTAAATCATGGGTGGCCACCTTGGGCGACGGAATCACGACTCGATCCTCCCCCTCGAAGGGCTTTTCCTCTCCCCCATTGAAGAAATAGGTTACATGCGGGTATTTCTCCGTCTCGGTAATGCGCAATTGCCGGAGCCCTCTTTCCGCAAGCAGTTCCGGCAATATTCTTGTCAGTTTCTGCGGAGGAAAAACAACGGGAATGTCGTAAGTCTCGTCATATTGCGTCATCGTGAGAAATTTTTCTACGCGACCGTCCACCTCAAACTCCCGAAAGCCGGGTTCGCTGAAGGCTCGCGTGAGTTGTCGAGCGCGGTCTGCCCGGAAATTGAAAAAGAAAATGCCGTCATCCTCTTCAACAACGCTCGTGGGCTGACCGTTCTGCACCAGGACGGTCGGGGGAATGAATTCGTCCGTGATTCCTTTCGAATAAAACATCCTCACAGCTTCCACGGCATCGTTGGCAACTTCTCCTTTTCCGTGCCGGATGGCCTGGTAGGCTTTCGCGGTTCGGTCCCAGCGCTTGTCTCTGTCCATCGCCCAATAGCGACCGCTTATCGTGGCCATTTGGCCGACACCGATCTGTCTCATCCACTCCTGAACAGTCTGAATGAAATGGACTCCGCTCTCGGGAGATGTATCTCGGCCATCCGTGAACGCGTGCAGATATACGGGTGAAAATTTCTCTCGTTGGCACAACTGCAAAATGGCTCGCAAATGTTCATTCGAGCTGTGAACGCAGCCATTGGACACCAGACCGAAAAGATGGAGAGATCCTCCGTTTCGTTTCAGTTGCTCGAGGAAATTCAATAGGACAGGAAGCCGGAAGAATTCGCCGTCGGCAATGCATTTGTCAATCCGCGTCACTTCCTGATATACAATGCGCCCCGCTCCCAGATTGAGATGTCCCACTTCGCTGTTTCCCATTTGACCGGGGGGCAGCCCCACATCCGGTCCGGAAGCGCCAAGCTGTGTTCCCGGGAAATGCGAAAACATCCAATCCAAATTCGGCTTTCGCGCGACGGCCACGGCGTTATGCTCGTCCGCTTCGCGCAGACCGAATCCGTCCATAATGACCAAGATAATCTTCCTCATATGAGCTCCAAATCTGCGCCGCAAGAAAGGCTCTTCCTTGCCGTTTCCACAACAATGGATTCAAAATCGGATTGTAGAGGGATAGGTATCATTCGTTCCTCATCCAAGTGCAAAATGGAAAGCGCCAAGGTTTTCACTTCAGGCCAAAGTCCCTTGTGCCAGGCCAAGGCGTAGAAATTGAGCTGGCGCTCCGCTCGTGAGGCGGCCTCCTCATTCCAGCGGCCTGTCTTGAAGTCAATCAGCCTTCCTGTCCCACCCTGAATCTCAAGGCGGTCAATCGTCCCGCGCAGCCACAAAAGAATTTCATCCGCCTTAAGAAGGAACTCGAAAGGAGTCTCCGTGAAGATTGTTCCATGTGATGAGAGATGCTTTCTAATTGTGTTTTGCCATCTCGAAATTTGGTCAGTCGAAATCAGAGACAGGGCATTCCATGACTTGACAACTCGTCTCCAATCGCCGTCGAATCCAGCCAGGCGGATCGCCTCGTGCAGGATGATTCCACGCTCGATGGCATCTCCTCGAGACTCGTCGTCGGAATACAGAGGAGCCGGCTCCACATTCCTTCGCTCTCGGATGTACTCTCGCTCGAAGTCCGAAAAAGACCAACGAAGGGTCGGGCGCATAATCGGTCTTTTCAATACATCTCTCCTTGGTGTCTCTGAGACAACATGTCGGACCTCCTCTCCTGAGGGCGGCAGCGGCAGAAGCTCCTGAAGCTCCTCGATATTGGGCTGGTGGGAAAAGAAAAATCTCTCAGGAGATTTCGGGGCCAAGTCCTCCAGCGTTTGCAGAACATGCGCAAGTTTGCGCCGCTGGCCCGCATGGCCACAGACAATTTGCAGTCTCTTCGCGCGAGTCAAGGCGACATAATCCAGTCGCTTCTCTTCACCTGCGGCATCTTCTTTGTATCCGGCATCAGGCGGCGCGTTGCCTCCCGCTTCAAAATCCTCGGGCAAAAGCAAACCCGCACCCTCACAACGCCAATCCCCCTGCGTATGTCGGCTGCGAAGATGAGCAAAGAAACCTCGCGGGCGCTGAATTACTTTGTCATGCACACTGCAATAGATGACCACCGGGAATTCGAGCCCCTTCGCCCGGTGAATTGTTGTGAGCACAACACCTTCGCCGCCACCATAATCCGCTTCTACCTCGTCTTCTCCCGCCTCGATGGCCAAATCCAGATAGTGCAGCATTTCGCGATCCGACAGTCCAAGGGGCGGTGTTGTCAAACGATGCGCAAGTTCAAAGAGCTTTCGCAAATTCGCCTGAGCGCGCAATCGTTCGGATTCTTCAAGAGAGGCAATCCAGCTCATATATCCCGACTTCTCAAGATAGCCAAACCAGCGCAGCGGAAGAGAAATGTCTCGAGACAGGACATCTTCTCGAATCTGCAAAAGACGCTCATGTTTCTGCACTGCCGCCGCGGCATGCACCTCGCCGACGAATTGCTTTCCGCTCTCTGTGCCAAGAATGCCATGGATTTCGGCAAGAGACAGAGGTTCGGGAGCCCGCTCAAGAATTCGCGAGAGAGCCCCTCGGTCATTCGGCTCCAAAAGATGTACCAGATAAGCCCTCGCATCAAGAATCTCAGGGCGCTGATAGAATCCACCGACAAGCGAGATGGTGGGAATATTCTCGGCTCGCAGCATCTCCTCAAGCCGCACCAGCGTCGCCCGGGCTCGCGCCAGTACCGCGATATCCTTGGGGCGGATTCCCTTCTCGATGGCGCGGCGAATAAGTTCACACAGAATCCGGTTCTCATCCTGAGCCGACGGTGCCAGAAAACCCACGACCGATAATCCCGACGAATCGCCTTTCTTCGCTCGCAGCACATGGAATTCGTCAGCTTTCCAACGCCGGAGGACTTCCACCGCAAGGTCAAGTATGGCCTGATGGGAGCGAAAATTCTCTCCGAGAGAGCAAATCGTTGCTTGAAAATCCTGAAGGCTTCGGGGGTCGGCATCGCGAAAACCAAAAATGCTCTGCCGCGTGTCGCCGACTACGGTGACATTCGCGAATCCCTCTGCCGCGATGAATTTCAGAAGTGCAAATTGGCCGAAATTCGTATCCTGCGCCTCGTCAATGAGAATATGACGGAACTCTCTTTGAATTCGACCTCGAAGGGCTTCATGGCCCGACAACAGCCGATAAACGCGCAGGAGAATACTCCCGTAGTCGAGTGCCTTGCTCTCGGTTAGGAGCCTCTCTTCAAGGTGGGCCACGCCTTCGATAAAACGAATCGTCTCCGATACAAGACCTGGATTGGGGTCATCCGGAAAAGCGGATAGTCGCAAGTTGCGAAGGATCTCCGAAAGCCGGGTGCTATCTATGAGGCGCAATTTCGCCGAGTCCACCACACGCTGAGCAGCCATAACGACTTGCGGGAAATTCAGAAGATTCATCTGCTCAAAGGATAGCAGGGAAATTTCGGGACAACCTTGTTCAATCTCGCGTACCATGCGTCGGTGCAGAATGCGCGCCAGCCCGTCATCCACGATAGTGATGGGTTCCTCGAGTTGGGTCTCGACTGGATAGGCCAGAAGAAGCCGCAGCCAAAAACCGTCAAAGGTGTGAATGTGGAATACGGTTTCCTCTGCGCGCATCCCCAAATGCTCGCGGAGGCGCTCCTCGAGTTCCTGGGCCGCCTTCCGAGTGAATGTGAGGCCAAGAATACGATCCGAAGGAATTCGTTCTTCCTCCACCAAATGCATGAATCGCTCCACGAGGAAAGTCGTCTTGCCGGTTCCAGCGCCCGCAATGACTTTCAGCGGCAAGTTCGACGGCCAGCGGACGGCCTCCTCCCTGCTGACAAGTTCCTTCACGGTGTCTCTCCTGCTCGGCTCACCCTTCTCTTCTTGGTCTTTCCACTCGGCAATCGAAATTCTTCCTTCGGGATATTGAAGTATCCCAAGGCAACTTGCGGGGTCTGAGCACGCAGAGTATCGCGCAAATAGCGCATCCCCATTCCTCGCTTCTGGAAATCCGGCATGCGGCTTATGTAGGCCTCGGGATCTATGCAGAGATTCTTTAGCTGAATGCGATGGATGCCCGTTTCCTCGATCCAATCCAGAAGCCGGTCAATTTCCTGGTTTTGGTCGGAGAGACCGGGGAAAACGAGGAGATTGAGATGCACATAGGCACCCGCCTTTCGAGTTCGCGTCGCACTCTCTTTCACTTTTAAAAAGGTGTAATCTCGTGGAGAGAAATACGCTTCATAGCGCTCCGGCAAACAGCTGTTCAGCGAAATTCGCACACTGTCCAGGCCAAGCTTCACAAGAGTCTCCAATTCGGCGGGAAGGGATCCATTGGTATTCAAATGGATGGTTCCGCGCTTCGTCTCTCTCCGAATCGCCACGACAGCTTCGCCGATGAGTTTGTATTCGAGAAGAGGCTCCCCCTCGCATCCCTGACCGAAACTGACCATCGCATCCGGAGCCGTTTCCAAATGAGGAACCGCAATCTCGCAGATCTCCCTGACCGTAGGCCGAAAGCGAATTCGATGGTGGGAGCGGATAGAACGACCCTTCGGCTGCCACGAAAGACATCCCAAGCAACCCGCATTGCATTGGGGTGACACAGGCAAAGGTGCTTCCCATCGACCAAAAAACAGATTCTTCGCCGCAAAGCAATGATAGTGTGTCGCACAATGCTCCAAGTGCTTGACGAGGCGATTCCGCGGAAACTTGGCTGCAAGTTTCTGAATACGCGGCAAGAGGTCTCGGTCGTCATACTGCTCCGGTTGCCACTTTTCGTTGTCATCAATTCGGAAGGCGGCTGCTTGAAAGCTATCGGAGTGCCAGGCAACACACGTGTAAGCCCAAGTGGGCAGAATAGCCGCATCCTTCAGCAAACTTACGGCGGGAAGATGCGTCCGAACGTACCCCGGAGGCAGAAAGGCACCCACAGGAATCGGAGTGAATTTTTGCCGCGATGCTTTGATTTCCCCAACTGGTTGGAGTGCCTGCGAATCCTGATCCCAGCCGATGGCTGTGCGTCCGGGGAGAGTGAAGAGCTTGCTTCCTTGCGGCAGCGCAATCCATTCGTCCACGGGAACGAAATGCGGTCCGCTCTTTCCAACGCACTGAAGAGGGGGATACTCAAAGACACGACCCCCGGGATCAGCTAAGAGCAGCCGGGCCTGTTGTTCGAGCATTGTCTTGCGCAAATTGATGTCCTGCAACGCGCTGGTCGCCCTGTCTCATTGTCACGCCGATCTTGTCTGTGTGTTCCAAGAAGGGTACGACATATTTTCGGCTCGAATCAAGAAGAGCCGCCACATTTCCGACCGTGACTGCTCCTCGAGTCCCGATTTCTTGGCGCAATTTCGAAATCGCATTCTGAAAGACAATTGGAGCGAAGAAAAGTTCGGGTTCCAGACGCACAAGTCGCCGCTGCTTGACAAGAAGTGCCAGCACTTTCGTAACTTCATTGGGTGGTGTTTCTGTCGCTTTTGCCAAGTCGGCGATTGGAGGAGGTCGGAAGCCGGCGCCTTGAATCAATCCCAAGAGTTTCTCGGCGAGAAGCTCGTGCGATTTGGAGAAAATCGCCTTGTGCTCGGCAAGGCTCAACACGGATCCCTCTACCTTGACTTTCTTGTCGTCAGAAAGAATCTTCACGATCGCGCTCAGCAGGCTCTCCGGAATATCGGGCAAGGCTGTTTGGCGCAGCTCCGCCCGTTCCATGCCGAGAAGCTCGGGTTTCTGCTCGTGAAAGACTCGAAGCACTTCGAGAATCCGCTGACAAAGGTGCTTCAATGAGGATATGGAAAGGTATCTCTCCCCCAGAGAGATGACTTCGCCTCGGGCCATGAGATCTTGGAGCCACGGGGTGATCTTCCCAAGCCCCATGCCCGACACTTGAATCAGCTCCGTTACGCTTGCACCATAGGGGGCTCGTTTGTCAAGGTAAATGCGAACAAAATCCTGCTCCTTTGCTTGACTCAAAGCAATGGCCGTCTCGAATTCGCTCGCACGGTGGCTCTTTGTGATTCGAGGTGGATTCAGTTCGATCACCACGCCACCGCCAATCGTCGCCATGGGAGAATAACTTCGCAAGACAAAAGGATCCAGACGGGATGCCGCCGTTAGCGATTCCAGATGGAAATCGGCAAGAGACGAGTCCGCAGCCAAAGGTCGAACACGCGCCATCACTTCGTGCGTTCCGATATGAACTCGAACGCGCTGGCGGCTTTTCAAAGGAGCAACATTCGGCAGCAGCGAGACGGTCGCGCGCCAATGCCTGCAGGGTATCATATGCCCGGGAGTGGCCAGGAAATTCCCTCGCTTCAGTAGATGCCAGTCGATTCCGCCCAGATTGACGGCGGCGCGTTGCCCCATTTCAAGCGAATTTTGAGAGCTTCCGTGCGTCTGCAATCCGCGAATCCGTACTTCTTTTCCCTGAGGCAGCAGTTCCAGACGATC
>JAZDIW010000256.1:0-6237 GCA_043804575.1 bacterium | reverse complement strand
GTCCGTTCCCGCACCGTTCGTCCAGTGCAAAACGGTATCAGGATAAACACCGACAGCCCCATCAGCCGGTTGCGGAATGGATGGGGGTTGCGGCGCTTCCAGCAGCTCCGGTCCCGTCACATCATCCACATAGATGGTGTTATCCCCGTCGTTCGGATCTGTGTGCAGAAAGGCAATGTAAATATCCTGACCGACATAAGCTCCGAGACTCAGGGCAAACCGGACATACTCGTTGATGAAATCCCCACCCTGTCCAGGCTTATATGTCTCGAGGATGCCGGTGAAACTGGCTGGAAGGGAATCCGTGGTACTGACGAGAATGAAGAGGGAATCATCGCCCGCGACGAAGGAGTAGTAAGTCCGAGTCCAGAAGGAGAGACTATCGGTCGCGCTGTCTACGGAAAGGTGCGGTGTAATAAGCCAACGCTTGGAAGTCTGCCCGACCAGATCTTCATATTCCGACCGAGCACAGCCGGGCGTCGTGTGAGTATTGGAGGTGCTCCGAGTCCAAACCTTCAAACCTTCGCCCGTCTGGAGAGTCTGCCATCCTATAGGCGGAAAGTTTGCGTAGGAGAAGCTCTCATTCATGGGCACAGCCCATCCCGCGGAACCAAGCACAAAAATTGCCAGGCTGACCGCAAAAATCCAACGAAAGAGTTTCATGATTTCACCTCTCTGCGAATATTGGAAATATCTTGACGAAAATATTGACGCCTTAAAGATGAAAAGGCTCTGAATACAAGAAATGCCCACGGATTTCATCTGAGCGCAGGGATTCAATAGAATCCAATCTTTAATATACAGAATCTGCTCCATAGAATCAAGAAAAATTGCCCCTTGGAAATACGGCATTTTTGCCTCAGTCGCCATTTCCGGTCCTCCCCTGACGCCATCAAGTGTACTTGAAACAGATAGTAATCATTACCTATCTAAAAAATGCACCGAGAGACTTGACCCAAAGAGAGGCTTCTCTTCAGAAACGACTTGACATCGTAGTTCGGTATGTGTAACTTTGTAAATGGCTTCCTTCCCCCTGGATTCAGGCCCAATCGGCTTCCGGCGGCCTCTCCGGTCCTCCGTGTGGTTCTTCATCGAAAGGCAATTCCCATGCACCGTTCAGCAGTGATCCTCCTCGCCTTCTGGGCAGTCTGCCAGGCGGCTCTGGCAATCTCCCCGGAGAAATTCAGCCCTCCGCTACAAGAAATGTTGTTTTCTTCGCATCCGGATTCTATGCTCAGCGTCATCGTTCACCTCGACGCTCAAGCCGACATTGCCGCGATGGACCGGCAGCTCTATGAAGCGAAAGCCAGCCGGGCGCTGCGGCATCGAGTGGTCGTCGAGGCTCTCCGTGGCATCGCTGAGCAGACCCAAGGGGGCTTACTCGCAACCTTGGCTCGTTTCCAAGGGCAGGGGAAAGTGCAGGGCTACACACCCCTCTGGATCACAAACTGCGTTGTCGTCAAGGGGAAGCCTGGCGTCTTTGAGGAACTGAGCGACCGCGACGACATTCAATGGCTGGAAAGAAATTTCAAGCCGAGACTCATCGAGCCCGTGCCGGGCCGAGGGCCGGAGCGCGGACGGCATCTGGATGCCAATCATGGTGTGCCTCGGGGGATCCGCGCCGTGAATGCGCCACGCGTTTGGTACGAGCTCGGAATCACCGGGGCGGGACGCCTTGTGGCCAATTTGGACACGGGAGTGGATGGCACCCACCCGGCCCTCTCCGCTCGCTGGCGTGGACGCGTCGCTCCGGCAAATCAATGCTGGCATGATCCTATCTATGGTTACACCTTTCCGCGCGACCTGTATGGACATGGAACCCATGTGATGGGAACCATGTGCGGCAATTCCACGAGCACCAATGATTCTGTCGGTGTGGCACCCCGGGCGCTCTGGATTGCCAGCAATGCCATATACCAAGATGTCGGCGTGGAACTCAACAACGATGTCCTCGCGGCATTTCAATGGTTCGCGGATCCGGACGGGAATCCCTACACGATTGAGGATGTTCCGGATGTGATTCAGAATTCGTGGGGCGTTGATGGAAGATGGTCCGGATATGAAGACTGCTTCAATCTATGGAACAATGTGATCATCAATTGCGAGGCCGCCGGCATTGTCGTCGTCTTCTCGGCAGGCAATGAAGGCCCTCAGCCGCGCACTTGTCGAAGTCCCGCCACCGTCGCGATAGATTCCGTAACGATGTTTGCTGTCGGTGCGGTGGACGCGACAAACGATACGATGCCACCCTATGAAATCGCTTCCTGGTCAAGCCGCGGCCCAAGCGATTGCCCTCCCTATACAGCGATAAAACCCGAAGTCTGCGCTCCGGGCGTGGATGTCTATTCCTCCATTCCGGACGGAGACTACGGATGGGGCAGCGGGACCTCCATGGCAGGACCCCATGTCGCAGGAATCGTGGCGCTCCTGCGAGAGGCCCTTCCGGATGCCAATGTGCGTGACATTAAATCCGTTCTTATGCGAACGGCTCACGATTATGGCTCGGTCGGTGAGGACAATGCCTACGGATTCGGCTTTGTGGATGCCTATGAAGCCGTCCTTCAGATTGCGACCAATCGCGGTTTTCTTCAAGGTGTCGTCCGAGATGACAACACGAGCCAGCCGATAGCGGGTGCGACCGTGCAGGTTGCAGGAAATCCCCATAGCGTTCGAACCAACGCGGAAGGTTCCTATCGAATATCCCTGGTGGCCGACTCAACCTGGACGATCCAATATAGCGCTTTCGGATACTACCGACAGAGCTACGAGATTTCGGTTCCCGCTGGAGAAACACTGACACAGAATGTGAGTCTTGTCCGAACTCCTTCGGGGACTCTGGAGGGACGGGTCGTGGCAGGGGATTCCGTGCCGATTCCCGGAGCGTCGGTTTCGTTTCCGGGCGTTCCTCTCCCCGCGCTGCAAACGGATTCTCTTGGAGGATTTCAGCTTTCCATACCGGGAGATACCACCTATGCCGTTCGGGCCACCTATTTCGACGCAACCTACGACACTTTCGTCTTTGTCCCTTCAAATGTCGTCACGCAAGTTGGGCTTTTTCTGAATTCTCCGCGCAGCTTGCAGACCGGGCCCGATGCCTATGGGTATTTCTCCTTCGACCGATTCGACTTCGGAAATCCGGCTCCCTTCGACTGGCTGGAAATCTCACCTTCACTGGGAGGAAACGGCACAATCCTCTCGCTTCAGGCGCGGGACTCCTCGGCATTTGTCGCCATGCCTTTCCCTCTCTACTTCTACGGCCAACTATTCGACAGTCTCACCATCAATGAAAACGGCTGGTTATCGCCCGGAATCTCGCATGACCACACCTTTTTCAATTCGACCATTCCCGGCTGGCAAGGCCCATCCGGCACCATCGCCCCTTTCTGGGACAATTTGCACGATGGCGCCGACGGTGAGATCTGCTACTTCTACGACAGCCTCAACTGCCGACTCATCGTTGAATACAACAACATGCAATATCTGCCTCCCGGTGACCAGCATTTGACTTTTCAGGTGCACATCTATTCTGCCGAAGCTCGGGCTACGCCGACAGGGGATTGCGAAATTGTTTACATTTATCATCGCTTGGATATTCCCGATGAATCCACGGTGGGCATCGAGAGTCCAAGCGAAACGATGGGTCTTCAACTCCTCTACAACGGAAGTCATCATGCGAACACTTGGCAAATAGCTCCCGGAGCGGCGCTCCGACTCACGACGCGTTCGGCACCCGACGCCTACGGGACTCTGACGGGACAACTTGTCGCGCATCCGGCCATTCCCGACCTCTCGCAAGCCGTGATTCGCGTGGGTTGCGGTGAAGTCCATCCAAACGAGTCGGGATACTTCATCGTACATTCCCTCCTGACCGGTCTGCACAGGCCTGAAGTCTTCCTTGACGGCTATGAGGTGGGAAGAGCCGCCGTCGCAATCCGAGCCGACTCGACGAGCCAAGTCTCTTTCGACATCTGGCGACTGGACCCACCTCGCGAACTGGAAGCCACTCGTGAAGAACATCGAGTCTTCCTGCAATGGCGTCCGCCCGAGAGCATGCAAGGCGCAGCGCACGGCGACGCATTTCTGCGCTACGCGATTTACCGCAGCGGTTCACTTCTCGCCACGCCCATAGACACTTTCCATCAGGATTCTCTGCCCGGAAGCGGCACCTACGACTATTTCGTCGTTGCCCAATATGAGGGGGGCGTGAGCGATTCCTCGAATCATGCGCGCATCGAGTACACATCGAATACACCGGACTTCGGACCGTCCCTGCCGACTCACTTTGAGCTCTTGCCCTGTTTCCCGAATCCTTTCAATCCGACGACGACGATTCATTTCGCCGTTCCGAACTCATCGAAAATCCGGATTCTCGTCTATGATATTCTGGGACGCGAGGTCGCTCGCCTTGCCGATGGTATTTATCCGGCCGGCCATCACCAATTGCTTTGGAATGCAGAGGCGATGGGGACAGGGTTGTATTTTGTTCAACTCAAAGCAGACGGCTTCCATCAGGTGAGGAAAGTGCTCTTGATTCGATAAAGCCTGTCCTCGATGTTCGTCAGGCACTCATCGCAATAAAAGAGTTCCTTGCTATCTTACGTAAGAGATAATTGTTCTTGCTCAAAAATATGAATTCTTGGAGGTAGGCAATGACATGCCGTTGGATGATATACTTGCTTTGGCTTGGGGCAGTCACAATGACCGCTTTTGGGCAATCGGAAGTCCCCGGTCATCAGAGCAGACTCCTCTTTGAGGGAGCGAATGCGATCGTGAAATTCGATTGCACGCGCGTGGTCGCCCAGAATACGGGACATTTTGAGCAAACCGACCACTATCGCGTTCACCTCCTGACCGAACGCGGCGTGCGCGAGCATGCGCAGGATTTCAACTTCTACTTCTTGGCTTACGACACGGTGGAAATTGTGGATGCGCGGGTACACTTGCCGGATGGCAGCGTCGTGGTCGTGGGCCAAGATGACATCAAGGATGTGCCTTTGCCTGCCTTTGGCCCCTTCTATTTGGAGAATGTACGGGAGAAAATTATCACCTTCCCCGCCCTGCGCCCGGGAGCCGAGGTTGAGGTCACTTCCAAAACGATCGCGCGGGAACCGCCCATGGAAAACATCTACGATTTCAGCACTTCATTCCAAGAAGAGGATCCCATTCAGGCAAAATGTGTCGAGATTAGTGTCCCCGCCGATATGAAGCTCCAATGGAAAGGGCGAAACGGGGATATCGCGCACGAGGAAGAGAGGCAGGGGAGTCGTATAATTCACCGGTGGAAGGCCTCCGACATTCCACAAATGATCCCCGAGCCCGGTATGCCGCCCATGCCGGAGACAGCGAAGCAGATTTTTGTATCCAACATGGAAAACTGGGAACACATGTCCCGCTGGTATACGGATTTGTGCGATTCCAGCTTCATTCCGGACGATGCGGTGAAGGCGAAAGTTGCGCAGCTCACGCAGGGAAAGGCGACGGCAGAAGAGAAAATCGCCGCGGTTTTCTACTTCGTCTCCAATGACATACGCTATGTGGAAACCTCGCTGAGCGGGCGAAAAGCAGGCTACAAACCGGAACCCGCGGGGGTAACACTCTCCAATCGGTATGGAGTCTGCCGGGACAAAGCGGCCCTGATGGTTTCCATGTTGCGGACGGCAGGCGTTCCTGCGGATATTGTGCTCATGAATCCCGTATGGAAAATCTATGAGGATATTCCGTCGCAGCAGTTCAACCATGCGATTGTCGGCATTCCCGACAAGAAGACCGGGCGCTTCCGATACCTGGATCCCACCGTGGAGAAGACGCGAGACTACTTGGCGGCGAATGAACAAGACAAAGCCGTGTTGCCATGCACGAAGCGGGGCGAGCCGCTTGAATGGATTCCTCTGATGCCCCCTGAGGATCATCTTTTTCACATTCAGGCGAATTCAGAGCTTCATGAGGACGGGAGTTTCACCAGCCAACTCACCATCTCCACCCGTGGACTGCCCGACTTGATCTTGCGAAATTGGATGCAAAGCATTCCGCCGGAGCAACGAGAAAACACGTTCAAGCAGATCATACAGAGGGTCTCTCCTACGGCACGCATGGAGAAACTCGAGGTCTCTGACCTCATGGACTTCACGCAATATGTGAAGATTACGCTCACTTTCTCCGCAACCGACTACAGCGTGGCTGCAGGAGACTATCTGCTCTTTCAAGTTCCCAATCAATCGAGCGGCCTGGACTTTTTGA
>JAZDIW010000255.1:0-8486 GCA_043804575.1 bacterium | reverse complement strand
GGCCCTCTGCCACCTATCCCCCAGGTGCTACGGGGCTTTTGAGAGCGAAGAAAGAGTCGAAATTGGCTCTTGAAATACCTATTTATTAATTTGATAGACCACGGTTCGCTCCGTGTTTCGGTGCGATACCATTTCTACCATGCATTTAATATAACATTCTCGGAGTCTTGAGTCAAGAAAAATTTCACATAATTTCGCCCGTGAGAATTAGAAATTTTCAGGTTGCATTTGGAGTAAAAATTTCTATATTACAGTGCCAAACTCACTACATCGGCCGTTGCATCTTTAGGTAACCACTTGTTTATTTAGTAAATTATGTTCAGCTCATTCTTCCCAGTATTTCTTTTTCTGGCAGCGGCTGCCATCTTGGTATTTGTTGTTCTTTTCCTGTCGCGCCTTCTGGCACCCCACAAACCCAATCCCACGAAACTTTCCACTTATGAATGCGGAGAGATCGCCCGCGGCATCTCGTGGATTCGATTCAACAGCCGTTTTTATATCATCGCCCTTATCTTTATCATCTTTGATGTGGAAGTGGTTTTCCTTTATCCTTGGGCCGTGGTTTATCGGCATTTGGGACTTTGGGCGTGGCTGGAGATGGCATTCTTTCTTGCCATTCTCTTGGCGGGTCTGGCCTATGTTTGGGTCAAAGGCGACCTGGAATGGATCCGCATGCCCGAAAGCGAGCCGGAGCTTGAAACCAGCATCCTGTCACCAACCGAAATAGGCCGGACGACGGTCACTTCCCAGAAAGCGGCGGCCTCGTAGCGGCAAACTGGCCAATTGAACCTTCTGACAAGACAATCATGGGAATACTCGAAGGTCGCTTCGGCGACAATATCGTCATAACCTCGATTGATAAGGTTTTCGATTGGGGGCGCTCCCGCTCACTTTGGGCTGTCACCTTTGGATTGGCTTGCTGCGCCATCGAGATGATGTGCACGGGCGCCTCGCGCTATGACCTGGATCGCTTCGGCACATTCTTCCGTCCCAGCCCGCGCCAGGCAGACCTTATGATTGTCTCGGGAACGGTCACTCTCAAAATGGCCTCACGCCTGAAGCGCATTTACCACCAGATGGCGGATCCAAAGTGGGTAATTGCGATGGGTTCGTGCGCCATCTGCGGCGGCCCCTACTGGCAACGCGGCTATAGCGTGGTCAAAGGTGTGGACCAGATTGTGCCGGTAGATGTCTATGTGCCGGGATGCCCTCCCCGACCCGAGGCTTTAATTGCGGGGCTTTTGGAACTGCGCGAAAAGGTCATCATGAAGGAGAAGGTGTTGGCACGAGCCACGGAAAAGGCAAGATGAGTCGTGTCGGCTTTCTTCTGTGGCTTTGCTTTCTCTTTCCGGGTAGCTTGGCCGCGCAGGAACCGGTCACTCCCGCCGATACATTATGGGCAATCCCCTGCGGTCCGACAGTGGGAATGATGGTGCCGGGCGCGCGCGTTCAGGTTTTGGACACCGTGGCAGGCTGGGCGAAAGTGAGTGTCGAGGGGTGGGTGCCCATCGCAACCGCCCTGCAATACATGCAACAGGACACGGTGCTCGCGCTGGATAGAACGCCGGACGCGGAAGAAATTCGCCAATGCGAAGCGATTACACAAAAGGGGACACAGTGCAGTCGTCGGGCCATGAAAGGCTCGCGCTACTGCTGGCAGCACCAGAATCATGAGAAACGCAAGAAGTAGGCGCACAAGGTGGGTGGGCCCGGCGGCCGCTCTTTTGCTTGTCATGGGGCCCATGCTTGCCCAGGAGCTCGGGCCAGCGACCGACTTCGAATGGGAATTGCAGACGCCGGACCGAACGCTGTTTCGAGATCGCACACTCATTGGGAGTGTGCCTCTGGAGCAAGGACCCTCTCAAAAAGGAAAGCGAAAAAAATCAAAGACTCGAACACCGGAGGCGTTGGCCCTGTATACGGACATGGCTTTCGTGCCCGGCGACACGGTGCGCTACTTCGGAGCAAATCTTGTGCTGCAAGACGAAGAAGAATCGCTCGCATTTGTGATCCTTGATCCGGATGAACTCGCGCCCTTTCAGGAAGCCTTGCGCTATCTTTTGAAGACCGCCGAAAATATTCGCGACTCGCAGCGAAGTGATACGCAAATCCTCTTTCGCGGAAAAAGTGACTGGAAGGTAGTATTCCGGCAGCAGGGCACACAGCAACGGACAGAAATCTACTTTCCCGCGAAAAACTCCGAAAAGGAGCAACGCCGCGAACTCCAGGCTGCGCAGGTGTCAGCCCTCGCGGACTTGGTTGACGCGGCGATTACAAGCCTGAAGAGACAGGGGGCGTTACCTGAGGAAACACCCTAAGAGAGTGCCTTCTCGAAGGCGAAGTGGCGACAAATTGTCAATATCATCATCATGACAACAGAAGAACTTCTTCAAGTCTTGCAGGGAAACTTTCCCAATCTGAGTTTTGAGCTCATCGGCACAAAGCCGGATTCGGCGATTAAGGTGCCGTCCGAAAAGATTGCCGAAGTCGCGGCGTTCTTGCGAGACGAGCCGACGCTTCGCTTTGATATGCTGATGTGCCTTTCCGCTGTGGACCGAAAGGGAAATTTTGAGGTCGTTTATCACATCTTCTCGATGACGCATGGGCACCGAAGCGTGCTGAAGGTTTCGGTGCCAGCAGATAGTGCACGAGTGCCAACGGTCAGTCATATCTGGCGTACAGCCGAATGGCATGAACGCGAGGCGTTCGATCTGGTGGGTGTGGAATTCACAGGCCATCCGGATTTGCGACGCATCTTATTGCCCGACGATTGGGAAGGCCATCCGCTGCAAAAAGATTACAAAACACCCGAAGAATATCAAGGATTGAAAGTCGCTTACAACAATTTGCAGGATCCGCCGAATCTGGACTGGGAACAGCATAGCGAATGAAAAAAGACTTGACAAATCCTCTGCCGGACATGTCCATGTTTCAGGGAGCGAGGGTGCCGGAGATTGACATCATCGAAGGCGACCACATGATTCTCAACATGGGGCCTCAGCATCCTTCGACGCACGGCGTCTTGCGCCTCGAGCTCCTGACGGACGGCGAGGTTTGCGTCAAAGTCACACCTCATATCGGCTACCTGCATCGCTGTTTCGAGAAAATCGCCGAATCGGTTCCCTACAATCAGGTGATTCCCTACACGGATCGTCTCGACTATCTTGCCTCGATGAACAATAATTTAGGGTTTGCGCTCGCTGTGGAGAAACTCATAGGCATCGAGGTGAATGAGCGGGTGAAGACGATTCGCGTCATCATGGCTGAACTCAATCGCATCGCGTCGCACCTTGTGGCTTTCGGAACCTATGCGTTGGACCTCGGAGCCTTCACACCGTTTCTTTATGCGTTCCGCGAGAGAGAGCGAATCATTGACCTCTTCGAGGAAGTCTGCGGAGCGCGGCTTCTCTACAATTACATCTGGATCGGCGGCCTTTCGCATGATTTGCCAGACGGATGGGCTGAGAAATGCCGCGACTTCTGCGATTACTTCCTGCCCAAGATTGATGAGTACAACAATCTATTCAGCTTCAATCAGATTTTTATTGATCGCACGGCCGAAGTGGGCATAATGAACGCTCAGCAGGCGATTGCCTATGGTGCAACCGGACCGAATTTGCGTGGGGCGGGTATCACCTGGGATTTGCGCAAGACCGAGCCCTACAGCGGCTATGAAGACTATGATTTTGACATCTGCATCGGCTCCGGTGAGAAAGGCATCGTCGGAGACTGTTGGGATCGGTACATGGTGCGCATTCGCGAGATGGAGCAAAGCGTGCGGATTATCCGGCAAGCCCTCGACCGTTTGCCGGAAGGGAATGTTCAAGAAGCGATTCCCAAGAGCTTCAAGAAGATTCCCGAAGGCGAAGTTTACATGCGCACGGAAGCACCGCGCGGCGAACTCGGTTACTATGTGATTTCGGACGGCTCGCAAATTCCCTACCGGGTGAAATGCCGCTCGAACTGCTTCACCTCCCTGTCGGCGGTTCCGGAGATCGGTGTTGGAGCGATGATCGCCGACATCGTGGCCATTATCGGTTCGATTGATATTGTCTTGGGAGAAGTGGATCGGTAGGCAAGGATTTGCCGCGTCGGAGATCGCAGGCAGAGAATATCGGAATATATGCGCTACGCAGATTTAAAAGCACAAACGGCAAAGCTCTCCGTGGGCAGGCACCGCATCTATGAACGCGAGCCGGACGCGGTTTTCGTCGAGAATGTGGGGCAACGGCATCCTTCCCTTCCGGAACGGGACATCTTTCGCCTCGTTATCCGTTGGAGTGGACGGGATCTTACTGTGCGCCACGCGGATCTTTTCCATGATCTTCTGCTGAAGATGGAAGCGCGGCCGGAGCTTCGGCTGAGTCTCTTGGAAACCTGCGAGCAAATCGCCAATGGCGCGGCTCCCTCACAACTCTTCGAGCAGCGCCAGTTTTCGCGCACCTTCCAAGAGCAGAGCGATGCCGAGTCGCGGGGTGCGACAAGCATAGCCCGGACGGCCGGATTGCCCACGGAGTTGTTCCTTTGCGCCTTGCAGGGATTGATTCTCGTCTATGACCGCAATGAACCCGACATGAATGCGCCCGAAGTCTTCCGCCATGCGTTCACTCGATTGGAGGCGGGCGATTCTTTCGTTGAGGTGATGAAGAGACTGGCGCCGCAGACTCCGGCAGGCAAGCGCTATTATGACCTTTCAAAACGCAGTTAGTCTGATTTAGAAACCCGTAGAAACTTATGCTCGCCACACTGCTGACCATCGCCTATCTTGTGGGTACGATTGCCTTCGTTTTTCTCTTCGCGCTCTATGCCGTCTGGTTTGAACGCAAAGTCTCCGCCTGGATGCAGGATCGTTTGGGACCGATGGAAACCGGAGGCTTTCAAGGATGGCTGCAGACAATCGCCGACGCCGTGAAACTCCTGCTAAAAGAGGACATTATTCCCGGGAAAGCGGACCGACCTCTCTTCCGTCTGGCTCCCTATATCGTGTTCGTCGGCACGCTGGGCGCTTTCGCCGTCATTCCTTTCGGAGCGCACCTGGTCGGAAGCGACCTGAATATCGGTCTCTACTATGTCATCGCGATTTCGTCGCTCGTGGTCATCGGCATTCTCATGGCCGGCTGGTCCTCGAACAATAAATGGTCACTCTACGGTGCCATGCGTTCCGCCGCTCAAATCGTCAGCTATGAGGTACCCATTGGCCTGTCGCTGCTGGTGCCGGTTGTGCTGGCCGGTACGCTCTCGATGCAATCGCTGGTTGCCTCGCAAGCCGGGGGCTTCTGGAACTGGAACTTTCTGAAGGCACCTCCCTTCGGACTTCTCGCATTCGTCATCTATTTTTGGGCAAGTGTCGCGGAGGTCAATCGAATTCCTTTTGATATTCCCGAAGGCGAATCCGAGCTTGTCGCGGGCTATGCTACGGAGTATTCCGGCATGCGCTATGCCATGTTTTTCCTGTCGGAATATGCGAATATGTTCGTGGTTTCGGCCATTGCGGCGACTCTTTTTCTCGGTGGCTGGAGCGCACCTTTTGGCTTCTTGAAATTCATCCCGGGGCCGATTTGGTTTCTCCTGAAGAGCATGGCGTTGGTCTTCATACAAATGTGGCTGCGCTGGACGCTGCCTCGGCTGCGCGTGGATCAGCTCATGGGAGTATGCTGGAAAGTATTTTTGCCCGTCTCTTTCGTGAATCTTTTGGCCGTGTCTTTCTGGATGCTTTGGGTCGGATAAGCAGGCCACTCCGAAGAAATATCTATGCGAACATCACTCCGTGAGAATTATCTGAAGCAGCTTTGGAGGGGAGTTTCGAGCACGCTGATTGGCATGCGTGTGACTTTCGGCCATTTGTTCAAGCCCGCCGTCACCCTGCAGTATCCTCACGAACGATGGACGATGCCCGAGCGAGCCCGCCTGCGCATCGCGATGACTTATAGCGAATGCACGGGCTGCGGCGCCTGCGCGCGCGCCTGCCCGGTCGAAGCCATCTCCATCGAGACCCTGAAAGCGCAAGCCGATGAGGACCTTGGGGTGACGAAGAACGGCACGAAGAAGCGCCTGCATGTTCTGAAATTCGATGTCGATAACGCCAAGTGTATTTATTGCGGACTTTGCATCCCGCCGTGTCCCACGGATGCCATCCATTTTGTGCCGGATTATGAAGCCATGCAGCTCAAGCGTCGATATCTTATCTATCATTTCTCAATCTTGAGTGCGGCGGAAGTGGAGATTATTCGGCGGCACGACCAGGAAGCCAAAGCGAAAGCCGCGGCCGCCAAAGCGAAGTCATCCGAGGGGGCTATGGTGAATCCTTCATCCACAAAGACCGACGAATCCTGATGGAATCCACATCCTCTCTCTTTTCCCAAATCATCTTTGTTGTCACCGCCGTTGTCACCGTTGTGTCCGCGACACTTGTCGTTTTCTCCGGGCGAATTCTCCACAGCGCGTTTGCACTTCTTTTCACTTTTTGCGGAGTGGCCGTTCTGTATGTCTTTCTCTTCGCCGATTTTTTGGCGGTTACGCAAGTGCTCATCTATGTCGGCGGCATCCTGATTCTAATTATTTTTGGGCTCCTGCTGACGCAACGCATCATGGATTTACGCTTCACCGACCAATCTCATCAGCGAATTCGTTCCGTTCTATTGGCCGTCGTGTTTGCCGCCGTACTTATCGGCGTGATTGCGGGGACACCCTGGAGAATCGCTTTCCAACCCGACACTCCCACCGTGGAAATCCTCGGCGTCTCCATGCTCACGCAGTTTCTCGTGCCTTTTGAAATGGCCTCGATGCTTCTGTTGGTGGCGCTCGTCGGAGCGGTGTGGCTCGCACGCGTGAAAAGGAAACCTCATGAATAGTCTAACCGTTTATTTGACCATCGGCGTCATCCTTTTTGTCCTCGGGCTTGTGGCGGTGCTGACGAGCAAGAATCTTGTGAAGATTCTGATGGGAGTGGAGCTGATTCTGAATGCGTCGGGTCTGAATTTCATCGCCTTCAGCCGCTTCGTTACCGGCAATCTCGACGGACAACTGGCCGCACTTTTTATCATCGTCGTTGCCGCCTCGGAGGCTGCCGTGGCCTTGGCGATTATCCTGAATTTCTATCGCCAGCTTCGCTCGATTGATGTGAATCTGGCAGACAGTCTGAGAGGGTAGCCGGGTGCTGGAAATCATCGGCGGAATTCTCTTCTGGGCGGGACTCGTAGGTATCCTGCACACTTACCTCTTCTACCCTTTGAGTCTGCTTCTACTTGCCCGGAAATCGCCACCTCCTCCGGAGGAGCCGCGCGAATGGCCAAGCGTTTCCATTTTGATTCCGGCCTATAACGAAGAAGCTCATATCGGCGCGAAAATTGAAAACTGCCTCGACTTGGATTATCCTTCGGAGAAGCTGGAAATCCTCATCGGTTCGGATTGCTCGTCCGACCGCACCGCAGAGATTGTGAAGAGTCATGCCGATTCCCGCTTGCGTCTTTTTGAAATGGAACAGCGCAGCGGCAAAGTCGGAGTATTGAACCGGTTGGCCCGGGAAGCACGAGGGGACATTTTTCTATTCACGGACGCCAATACTTGTCTCGACAAAGCTGCGGCAAGGATGCTGGCGCGCCATTTTGGAAATCCCGATGTCGGGGCGGTGTCGGGCAGGTCAGACAAAATTCCTCCCCAAGGCGCCACGGAGGTACACGGAGAGACACTCTATCGCAAGTATGAGATCACCCTGAAGCGACTGGAGAGCAATCTCGGCGGAACCTGCGGAGCCTTCGGCGCGCTCTACGCCATACGACGAGCGCAGTTCACGCCCTTTCCCGCCGACGGGCAACATGACGACATGGTTCAACTCCTTCGCGCCGTTCGGCAGGGAAAGCGTGTCATCTTTGAGCCGACAGCTATCTCTTCGGAAGAGACAGAGACCTCAATTCCCGGAGAATTTCGTCGCCGAGCCCGTTTCGGAATCGGGAACTTCCAGACTTTAGCGAAGATGGGTCACATGATTCATCCACGGTATGGGGCGACAGCCTATATTTTCTTCTCCCACAAAGTGCTGCGATGGCTCTCTCCCTTCCTTCTGCTGGCCGTTTTTGCCGGGAGTTTGATACTCCGGAATTTCTTTTTCTACAAGATAGTTCTTTGGCTGCAGATCGTCTTTTATGGGCTCGCGGCGATCGGGGGCATCTTGAATCAGCTGGGAATTTGCCTGCCCGGCATCACCCTGATTTATCACTTTGCCGCCCTTAATGTTGCCTTTTTTCTCAGTTTCTTCGGGTGGTTGCGAGGGCGCCGAAGCGTCATTTGGGAACGCTCGGAACGAGCACCTTCCGCGACACATCTGTAAAATCATACGGCAGGAGTTTGTACCCGGTACCCACGAGGAGATCTCTTGATCCAAAGGATTTTCAGCAGAGATCAGCGGACTGGGTCGAGACTCAAACAGAAACAGCCTCACTGAAAGTCGTGGTCATTACCAGTGAGGATCCGTTTTATACGAAGCGATT
>JAZDIW010000254.1:0-9461 GCA_043804575.1 bacterium | reverse complement strand
TGCTTGCCGATGTCGGTCTGGTTGGACTGCCGAATGCGGGAAAGTCCACTCTGCTTTCCGTCATGACCGCCGCGCGGCCCAAGATTGCTCCCTATCCGTTCACGACGCTTGTGCCGAATCTGGGCATCGTTCGCCCGAGAGAGCATGAGAGTTTCGTTCTGGCGGACTTGCCGGGACTCATTGAGGGGGCCAGCGAAGGCAAAGGCCTCGGCCACGATTTCCTGCGTCACATCGAGCGAACGCGGGTTTTGCTTTTTCTCATTGACAGCGCGAGCTCGCATCCGCGCGAAGACCTGCGCGTACTGAAGAAAGAACTGAACGCCTGGAGTCCGGACCTCACGCAGCGACCCATGATCATTGTCTTGAGCAAATGCGATCTTTTGGAGAGTAAAGTCCCTTCGGGCCCGTGGACCATGAAAATTTCTTCCGTGACCGGTCAAGGGCTGGAGGAACTGATTCGAAAATTGTGGGAAATGGTGGCAAAAGCTCCGTTGCCGGAGCTCTATCGCACATCGGTTTTCTTGGGGGAGAGCGGTGAATCTTGAGGCTCTGATTCAGCTCTCCAATGTGGAAGAGATTGGCAATGTCACTCTGATCCGTCTTGTCAATCATTTCGGTTCTCCCGAAGAGGTGCTGAAAGCTCCGACCCGTGCGCTGGAGAGCGTGGATGGAATCAGTCCAAGGAAAGCGGCGGCCATTCGCCGGGGCGTTGATGCCGAAATCGTCAAACGGCAAGTAGATGCCGTTGCGCGGTATCAAATTCGCGTGATCACTCTGTGGGACGATGATTATCCGCCTCGTTTGCGCCAAGTGGAGTATGATCCGCCGGCACTTCTCTATGTGCGCGGCAAATCCGAGTTGCTCGGAACCGACGCCCTCTCCATCGTGGGGACGCGCAGCTTCACGGCCTACGGCGAGGCGGTCGTGCGGGAAATCGTGGAAGGCCTTGCGGGAACCGGCCTGACCATTGTCTCAGGGTTGGCCTCGGGCATTGACGGTCTGGCACATGCGGCCGCTCTTGCGTGCGGATTGCCGACGCTGGCGGTCTTCGGCTGTGGCGTCGAGCGCATCTATCCTCCTTCCAACGCGGAATTGGGGCGACGGCTCCTCGAAAATGGCGGCGCTTTTGTCTCGGAATTCCCATTCGGCACAGAGCCATTTAGAGGACATTTTCCTCGGCGCAATCGCATTATTGCCGGATTATCGCTGGGAACATTGGTTGTCGAGGCGGGAGAGAAATCGGGAGCGCTGATTACGGCGCTTCTGGCTGTGAATCTTGGCCGAGAGGTCATGGCGGTTCCCGGCTCCGTGCATAATCCGAAGTCCCGGGGTTGCCACACTCTGATTCGCGACGGCGCCGCACTCGTGGAGAACGCACAGCAGGTTCTGCAGGTCCTGAAAGTCGGGTCACACACGCCCAAATCCGAGCAGACGCATCTGCTCGAGCCGGACATGGCCGAAGACGAGAAGCGGATTTGGCAGCAATTGAATCCGGCCGATGGCGTGCATGTGGACAGGATTGCGGAATCGGCACACATCTCGGTGGCGGAAGCGTTGGGGACTTTGCTCATGATGGAACTCAAAGGAATGGTTCGACAATTACCGGGGAAATACTTTGTCCGAGCATAGCGGCAACAATCTGGCGTTTCATCCCTCTCTATTTGAGGGAGCTGCGGTTTGCCTTTTTGAAGATGAAGCGGTCGAAACGGATCTCTTCCCTCTGACGGTGCTCCGACCTGTCTGGGAGCTGCTGGCCGGAACCGGGACCGTTATAGAACATGTGCGGCGTGCTTCAGGAAGAATGCCAATTCTGCGCCCGCGCTTGCACATGGAAGGACTCTGTGCCGAGCTCTGGCCCGAAAAAAGCAAAGTGCCTCCGTCGGGAGATGTCGTCTTCCTGAACGGTCGGCTCCTCGAATTCCGCCCGAAGCGCTTGGAAGACATTTCGCCGATGCCGAATAGAGTACAAGATGAAGAGGGTCGGCTTCTTTATGCGCGGTGCCCTGCTGCCGAAGCGCAGAGACTGCTGGCGGCGGGAGGCAACTTTCTTCCCGAGCTTCTCGTTCAAAAGGGAGAGGCTGCCGGTCTTCCCCCCGGATGGCGCGTTCGGCTGGCCGGCCATGTGTGGGATATCGTGGTGGCCAACCCGGAGCTCATTCAAAGCCAGCTTGGTGCAGCGAAGCAGGAATTTCTCGGAGCCCGGCCTTTGCGCGACCTGGGACACGGTGTCGAGATGTGCAGCCGACAGGGCGGCGCACCCGTCTTCGTCGGGGAAGGCGTGCAAATTCGCCCCGGAGTGGTCTTCGGAAATCACAAAGGCCCCATTTTTGTTGGCAATGGAAGCGAGATTCTGCCTCATAGCTACTTGGAGGGGCCCCTATTTCTCGGACCGGACTGCACCGTCAGGGCGGGAACAAGGCTCTACGGCGGCTCTTCCTTCGGGCCGGTCTGCAAATTGGGAGGAGAAATCACACAGACCATCATCCAAGGATATTCCAATAAGCAGCACGACGGTTTCTTGGGACATGCGCACTTGGGACAATGGGTGAACTTGGGTGCAGGGACAAACAATTCGAACTTAAAAAACAACTATACCCCTGTCAAAGTGGAAGTCGGTGAAAAGCTCCTGGACACGGGTCATCAACACATCGGCTGTTTTATCGGCGACCACACCAAAACGGCTATTGGCACCGTAGTGAATACGGGAACTGTCATTGGCGTGGGATGCAATCTTTTGGGTCCCGAATTCCCGCCGCGCTTTGTTCTTTCCTTTCATTGGGGAGGGGCGGAGCGTCTGCTTGCGGTTCCCTTCAATCATATTGTGGAGGCAGCGCGCTTGGCCATGGCTCGTCGGGGCAAAACACTCTCACAAGCCGAGGAAGAGCTGATGCGTCGCCATTATGAACTCACGGTTAAGAGGGAGAAATGAGTGTGAGAAGGAAAAATTGGATCGCCGTCATCACGGGAGGAATTCTGCTGATAGGAACTGGGTTCATCTGGGGGCCCTATCTATGGGCGGAGGCACAGAATGTCAACCAGCAACTGGGCAAACTGACCTATGTGCTGCGGATCGTCCGGGATGTCTATGTGGAGGAGCCCGATGTAGGCAAGCTTTTAGATGGGGCCATCCGCGGCCTCTTGGAGACGCTGGACCCTCACTCCGTCTATATTCCCGCGGATGCACAGAAGCGAATCAAGGAACAATTCCAGGGCGAATTTGAAGGCATCGGCATCCAATTCGTCATCCAAAACAAAGTTCTTACCGTAGTATCACCCATTCCCGATACGCCTGCCGACCGCCTGGGTATCCGGGCCGGCGACAGAATCATCAAGATAGAGGGGGTATCCGCCTACGGCATTTCGAACGAAGAAGTCTTTGAGAAACTGCGCGGCCCGAAAGGAACACAGGTCACCGTGACGATTTCCCGCGAAGGCATTCCGGAACCCATGGATTTCACGATTACGCGCGACAAGATTCCGATTCACTCGGTCTCCGCCGCCCTTCTTTTGGACGACAGCCAAACGGGCTACATCCGGGTTATGCAATTTACCGCCGTGACGGAAGACGAGGTCTCGCGGGCCATGGACAGCCTTATGGCCGTCGGGATGAAACGACTTGTTCTGGATCTCCGCGGCAATCCCGGAGGTTACCTTGATCAAGCGTGGCGCGTCGCGGATCTCTTTATTGCGGAAAAGGGCAAGACGATTGTTTATACGAAGGGCCGCGTTGCAAAGAGCGAGAAGACCTTTGCCTCAACGGGCCGAGGCAAGAAATATGATTTCCCGCTCATTGTGCTGATCAGCCACGGCAGTGCCTCGGCCTCCGAAATTGTCTCGGGCGCCGTTCAAGACCTCGACCGAGGTTTGGTGGTTGGACAGACCAGCTTCGGCAAGGGGCTCGTGCAGACTCCCTTTGACCTTCCCGATGGCTCGGTCGTCCGCATCACGACCGCGCGCTACTACACGCCTTCGGGTCGCCTCATCCAGCGACCGTATGACAAAGGACTTGCCGACTACATCGCGGAAGGCCGGGACGACGAGGAGCCAATCGAAATGGATACGACCAAGCTGGAGGTTTTCTACACCGCGGGGGGCCGACCCGTCTTCGGTGGCGGCGGAATTCGTCCGGATACCATTGTTCTGCCGGATCGAGCAAACGCGCAGACTTATCGCATCATGTCCCAGCGGCTCTTTTTCGAATTCGCCTCGGATTTTGCTCTCAAACACTCGGAACTTGCAGAAGATTTCCGGAAATTTGCGCGGAATTTTCAGGTCAATGATGGAATGCTCGAAGATTTCCGCAAACTTGTCGAATCCAAAGATATGGAAATCGACACGGCGGCATGGAACGCGGATAGAGAGTTCGTCAAGAATACGCTTCGCGGCGAGATTGCCAGTACGCTCTTCAACCGTCGTGAGTATTACTACGCGATTCAGGTGCGGGGAGACCGTCAGGTCACGGCCGCCCTCACGCTCTTCGACCGTGCCCAAGAGATTGCTCAGATGAAACCGCGGTAGCGAGAAACCAAAAAAGACGGACTCAGGAGAGCAGCAACGGCGCGGGGGATTTGGCCCGAGAGCCGCATCGCGGAAAATTTTCTCGAAAACAAAGCGCGCGACAAAGCGGTGTCGCGCGCTCTTTTTCGGATAGTATTGACCGGTTGAGCTATTTCAGGACGACCATCTTACGGGTCGCGTAGAAATTATTGACTTGGATTGAATAAAGATAAACGCCTGAAGGCAAGTACCTCGCATCGAAGTGCACTCGATAGGAATTTGGAAGCTGGAATCCGTCCACCAAAGTCGCGATCTCCTGACCGAGAAGGTTGAAGACCTTCAAGGTCACATGCCCTCTCTCTTGCAGTTCATAGACGATTTCAGTCGTCGGATTGAAAGGATTGGGACGGTTTTGATACAGGGCATATTGATACGGAACAGATGGAGTAGAGGCACTGGCGTGAAGGATTCTGTTTTCATGCCGTGTTTCCGCGCCGCTGAAGTCCACATCCGCCAAGAGATACCAGTAGGTCCTGTCTGCCATGACATGGGAATCTGACCACGAATAGTCGTGGCTTTCAGATGTGGTACCGTGCCCCCGTTCTTCATGGACCAGATTCCAGGGGCCGTCAGTGGAAAGGGCTCGGTAAATCCGGAATCGATCCGTGCTTTGCTCGGAAGCCGTGGTCCAATGCAGCGTGACGCACTCGTAGGATTCTTCTGCCCAGAAGGCGGTCAGTTCGACCGGCAACTGGACATCGCTCCAACCGCACCATCCCGTCTCCTCCATGTCTCCCTCGCCGGCGACGACATCGGCGAAGGTTTGCACAATTTCCTCTGGATTGCCCGGAATGATGTAGTGGACCGCGAGCTCTGTTCCTTCGGGAAGTCCGTCCAGCTGCAGGAGGGGATCATAGAAGGAGAACCATTCATCATCGGGATCTGCCGGGAAGTTAGTGTTCAGGTGCAAGGCTCCTTCATGGTAGGGTTGTAGCATCACCGGCATTCCTTCCACCTCCGCCCAGCACTCATAGGTCGCGTAGGGATTCTGAAGGTTGATACCGACTCGCAAACGCGTATAAGTCGGGTCCAGAATGTGGACAAGATTCGTGGCGTCGAGGTAGCCGTCTCCAAAGGAATAATAGAAATACTCTTCCGATTCGACCTTTTGCTTGGGCACGCATTTGCAGGCGTAGTGGAAGTTGTCGTTATGACAACCGGCTTTGTGACCGGGAATGCCATTGTCTTTGCGCGTGTCCTTGCATTTGCAGGTGTGGTTCGTATTGCGCCGAGTCGTGTAGTTGCCATGGGCTCCGCCCACTTGTTCGGGAACCCATCAGGTATCCTCCGGCCAGAGGATCTTGCATCTGTAAAGAATGTGGCGCTCCCAACATTCTTCATTGGAGCCCAGCTCGCACCAGCTTTCCGGTGGATCCGAATGCGGCGGCGGGTTTGAATGCGGCGCGCATCCGACACACACAAGATAACGCCAAACGGTATCTCCCGGTGCGTCTTCCCAGGGCAGACTCTCGGGACCTTGGTCATCGGTAATTGTCGTGCATCCACTGGCCTCGTTGGGGATGAAGTAGTAGTGAGGCCAGCCGCCGGCCTGGCAGGCAGCGGCACATGCAGCCTCGTCCATGTTTGGATCACAGGCAGACTGCCCGTTTTCATCCCATCAGAAGCAAGTTCCCGCATGAAGCTGGAAGAAAGGAAATAGACTTAGACACAGAATGCAAAGCAGTTTTGGAAAGATCTGTCTCATGGCTCCTCCCGTAATGATTTTGGATTCTGACGGTGTGATTTCCAGATATCATTGGCATCGTCCATTACAATATAGTGTTGTGGCACTGTGAAGTCAATAGGTGAGATGCAAAAAAGAGAAATTTGTTGTCGGGATTCCGCATTCCTTCAATTACATGTTTTTTGGCGAAATAACAATGACAGAGGCTTTTGCCGGATGGGCAGCTTTAGTTACAGGCACTTTAATGGGAGGCCAGGAGTGTAACTTATAGGGAGCAATCTGCAAAGGAAGGGAATAAGTCACTTGGGGAGGACAAAATAGAATATGGATGAGAAGAGGGTAAAATAGATGTTTTTCCTGAAGAATTGATGGCAAAGTAGCAAATATGAGGAAAAGGATGATTCTTGAGAAAATGAATGGCTAAGGTTCTGCGAAGGGAGAGAGGCAAAGGGCTTGCGATTTTGAAATTAGTTCGGTATATTATAACTTAAATTTTTCCAATGGAACTCGCAAGAAAAATCCTTATGAAGTCGTCGGTGCATCGCCTTGTTCCGTGCACGCTGCTCTTCGCCATCCTATGGCTCGCGCCGCAGGTGAGTATGGCGGCAAAGGACCCCGATATGGAGGCGGCCTTTGAAGCCGCCGCGGCTCAGAAATGGAATACGGTTATCGAGAAGACACAAGCCGTTTTAAGCCGCGATCCCAAGTCTCTTGATGCACTGCGACTGCTCGGCGAAGCGCAGATTGCGATTGCCGACAGCGCGGAAGGAGTCGAGCACCTCAAGCAAGCGCTTTCTCTGAAACCGAATGACGCGGGCAGTCTCGTGCCCTTGGTGGATGTGCTCTTGGCGTGGAGCGATACCGCAAAGGCGGATGCAATTGTCGCCGCTGCCGAAGCCAAGGATCCCAAGGGCCGTCTCTGGGAAATCAAAGCCTGCCGTGCGCGCGTCTTGGCCACGCGGGGACAGATAACGGAAGCCCGTCTGATCCTTGAAGAGGCGACAGCGAAGAATCCCAAGAACGCTCTCTACCCGAAACTCGTGGCTCGCCTTTATCGCGACAAGAACATTTTTGAACTCGCCATAGACCGCTATCGTCAAGCCATTGAGCTCTCCCCGGCGGATGCGCAGCTTCGCTTCGAACTCGCGCAGGTGTTGCTGAAGAACAAGCAATTCAACGAAGCGATGGCCGAGTTCAAGACGGTGCGCGACATGGATTCCGCCAATACGGAGGTCAATTATCAGATTGGGCGGCTCTACTATGCGGCCAGTCGGTACGCGGATGCCTTGGAACCTTTGCTGGGAGCCGTTCGGGATCAACCGGAGCATTTCTATTCCCATTATCTTCTGGGGCAGACCTATCTGAAACTCGGTCGCCTCTCCGAAGCGGAGGCGTCTCTCGGCAAAGCCCACGAGCTTCGACCTCAGCGTCGCGATATTATCGTCTTGTTGGCAAAGACGATAGCCGACCAGAAGAAATTCGAGGACGAGGTTGCCTTCTTGCGCTCCGTACTGACGGATACGACGACGGACGAGGAGCTATTGGCCATTGCGGGGGACGCCTATCACAATCTCGCGACTCGGGACAGTATTGCCAGTCGGAAGTCTTTGTACCACGATTCCGCCGCTGTGGTTTTCAAACGCTCGCTCGCCGTGAATCCCACGCAACCGCGCTTGACTTACCGCCTGGCGACCGGCTATTACAATATGGATCAATTGGATTCCGCGATTGTCTACTACCAAAAAACCCTGGAGCTGGAGCCCGACAACTGCGGGGCCATGATCAACATGGGTTACAGCTATGGGCGGAAAGAGAAATGGGCGGATGCGATTTCCTCACTGCGTCGTGGAGCCGCTTGCGACCCCGCCAATGTGGGCACTCGCTCTTACCTGGCTTCAATTCTGGCGGCCCGTGATTCCACGAATGCCGCGCTTTCGGTCTATCAGGAAGTTGTCACCTTGGATTCGGCCAACTGCGACGCCTATGGCCAGATGGGATTCATCTACTTTCAGCGGCAGCAATTCCTTCCCGCCATTCGGAACTTGCAGAAGGCGGTGCAATACTGCCCGTCCCGCGCCGACTTCTGGAGCTTCTACGGTCATGCCAATTACCAGCAATTCATGGCGATTCGCACCGACATCCGCGATGCGCACGACGGACTGATTCCCGGTGAGGAACTATTGGAAAAGGGCGGCAGTTACCTTCAATCCGCCGAGCGAGGCTATGCGCAGGCCCTGCGCTACAAGCCGGGGGATAAGGACCTGAAGGAAGCCCTCGATGCGGTGCGGGACTACAAGAAGCGCATTGGGGCGAAGTGAAACAGAATGGTTGTGAGCACATTAATGTTCTAATCGGATAAGAGATTTCGGCATCTAAATATCCAATATTCTTCGTGAGGTTCTCGAAATGAAACAAGGTGCTTTTACCACGATCGTTCTTATCGTGGCTTTGGCCATCAGCTGCGTCGTTGTTTTTGTGTGGATTCCCGCGATGGATAAAAAGGATCCCACCACGGGCCGTCCGCAAACTCCCATTCTTCATCAGATTCGGCAAGCAGGACCACTCGTGGCCACGCTCCTGGCAATGCTCATCATGGTCATTGCCTATGTTATCGAGCGAATTCTGACACTCCGAAAGGCTCAAGGAACGCGAGCGATTCAAACCTTCTTCGCCGAGTTCAGTAGAGCGATTCGAGAAGGGCGTCTGGAGGACGCCTCGAAACTTTGCGACAAGCAGCGTGGATCTGCGGCAGCCGTGCTTCGAGCCGGGATTGATCAATACCGGCGTCTGGTTAACGCTCCGCAGATTACGCCGGAAAAGAGGCTATCGGAGACTCAGCGCGCGATTGATGAAGCGCGTTTGATTGAGATACCGATCCTCGAACGCAACCTCATCGCTCTTTCGACCATTGCTTCCATTGCGACGATGGTTGGACTTCTGGGAACAACGATTGGAATGATCCGAGCTTTCGCCGCGATGGCCCGTCAGGGAGCTCCGGATGCCATTCAGCTCGCCATGGGCATTTCCGAAGCGCTCGTCAATACCGCGGGCGGCCTTGCGGCTGCGATTCTCGGTATCCTCGCTTACAATGTTTTTGTCAACAAAGTGGACCAGTTCAACTACAATATTGACGAAGCGTCCTATGTGATGGTCGAGCTTCTGAAAGAAAAGGAGGCGTAGTGCCGTGGCTGTTCCAAAGCCAAAACGCATCCCGATCAAA
>JAZDIW010000253.1:0-11840 GCA_043804575.1 bacterium | reverse complement strand
GTCTGAAGGTCATCAACAAAAGGCGAGATGAGATTCGAGATAAGGTCTCGCACATCGTCTTCATGGCCCGAGGGGCCAAAAGCCTCCGAGAGAAGGCGCAAGATTTCGTTGTGAGGTGGCAGTTTCATGGGATGTTCCTATGGTAAAACAAATTCCCGACGGACAGCGCGCCAGCGTGCCAACATCAGCGGGTCCGTCTCCTCTTCAAATTCTTTCTCAAGCTGCAAAATGGCTTTTCGATTCAGAAAGGGAGCCGTGGCAACGAGAGCCGCCGACCGGACGCGCGGCGATGGATGTTCCAGATAGCGACCGGCAAGAGGTTGTAATCGCTTTACGGGCAAGGTACTGATGTCGCCCTCTTTCGTCTTCCAACTGCGCGCAAGGTCGCCGGCCAAGAGCAACAGCGTTTCCAGCTTTGCCGGGTCCCCGGTGCGAAACTGCGTTTCCAGAGGCGTCAGGATTTCCTTGCCGAACTTTGGCAGCGCATACATCGCGGCGGAACGTACGGTGAAAAACGAGTCGTCCAAACGCTCAAAGAGATACGGAATCGCGCGTGCATCGCCCATTTTGCCGAGTGCGACCGTCGCGGCAATGCGCCGTCTCTCCGCCTTGGCTCGTAAGTAGGGAAGGATTGCCAAAGTGGCACTGGAGTCACCAATATCTCCCAAACCGTCAAGAATCGCATTGCGCGCCTTCTCATATCCATCATCGGTCAAGCATGTCAGCAGCGCCAGCACGGCATCTTTTCGCTTCAGCTCGCCCAAGAGCTTCGCCACATTCTTGCGCTTCTGCAAAGTGGTATCTTGAAGTGCTTGAAGCAGATGAGGCGTCGCGGCATCGGGGAATTCTTTGAATAGCTCGGTTATCGCCCGCATCTCGAGCCCGTCGCGCGTCGCCAATTTGTTTTGCGCGACCCATTCGACGGCGGGGATACCTTTCGCGATGAGGGCTTTGCGCGCGCGCCGGACTCGCACGCGATTCTCGACGACCTCCCAAAGAGCCGCCTCTTTGAAAATCTCTTCGACCGAACGCATGGTGTCTTGCGCAGCAAGCTCCACTTCAACGGGAGCCTCTTCCGGCGTCACAAGGTCAAACGCCACATCCATTCCGATACCCCAGTAGCGCTCGAACCAGAACACGCTGTCCCTTTGAACCAAGGGGTCCGGGTAGCGGTCGCGTCCTTCCATATCCACGAAGAGACCGACATTGCCGAAATCGCGAGCCGGCCTGACGCCTCCCTGCCCCAAACCTCGTTCGCTCGTCATGTAGCTGTCGTTGCCCGCGCCATCTATGAAAATCGCCACCGAATTCGTGAGCGCCATTCCTTGACCGCCGGAAATCGTGTAGCTGTCGTCACCCTTCTCATCAATTAAAATCCCCACGGCAAGGTCATGTGCACTTCCTTGACCAGGCCCAAAGCGTGAGCGATAGCCGTCGTCTCCCGAACCGTCACGGAGATAGCCGATGGAGAGATGAATTCCTGCTCCTTGCGAATACTGCGTCGCATCATAGACATCTTGCCCGGCTTCATCTATCAGCATTCCCAGACTATACCAATAACTTGTCCCTTGCGCATAGACCTCGGCATTGTAGAAATCATTTCCCGAGCGGTCGTATAAAACGCCGATTCCGCCTCCCGCGCGCGGGCGCACGCCAATCGAGAAACCCTGAGAGAGACTGCGATAGTCCTGCGGCCTCAGTGGATGATGTATGTAGTGTCCGCCCGCCCGGTAGATGTCGTTTCCCTCCAAATCGGCCAGCGTGCCGGAGCCGAAGGTTCCAGCAAATCCCTGTGCGCAACCATAGGCATCGTAAATGTCTCGGCCTTTCAGATCCAAAAGAAGCCCCACTCCGACGGTGCCTGCTCCCTGAGCGGACATGTGCGCCGTGTAGGTATCATCGCCTTCACCGTCGCCGAGAAGACCACTGCCAAAAAAGCCGCATCCCTGCGAAAGAAATCCGGCGCGATAGGTGTCCGCGCCACCGAGGTCTATGAGGGCACCGAGACCCAGGATCCCGACGCCCTGGTCTGCGAGGTCTCCTCGTCCGTAGGCATCATCTCCTCCAATGTCAATCGTCGCGGAAAGTGCATCCCCAAGACCTCCGACAGCCACGCCGGTGCGTGCCAGATATTGGTCATTGCCTCCCAAATCGAGAACGAAGGCAAAGCGCCGCCGATAGATATTCGGTCCGCGACCGCCCAGAACAAAGAGGCCATAGGGCGTTTGCTCTTTTGCCAGAACAAGGCCCTCCACCCCATCCACTTGAGTCGCCGAAAAGGGTGATTTTGCCAACAGCCATTGGTCCGTCACTTTCACAAGCCCGGTCCAAAACGCATAGGTCGCCGCCATGAGAGCCTGGCGATTGACTTTGGCGGCAAGGGAGAGCAAAGTGTCCGTATCGGCGCGCACGGTCGTATCCGCAACCTGTCCCCACGCGCGATGCAAGGCGCCCTTCAGAGTATCATCCGCCTTATTGTCTTCATCCGCCCAAAAAATGGGCGCTCCGATGAGAATGATGCGCCGCTCGTCTGCGCTAAGCGAGGCAAAAGCCTCCTCAAGAAATCCTGAAGCCAGCCGGAAGGTTGTCAGCGCCAAGCCAAAAGGCGCCATTTCCACGGGAGGTGCGCCGGCCAAGACTCGGTCAATGCTGTCAGCGACCTCCGGCGCGATCTCGCAATCCAAATCACGGGCCCGCTCCTTCAAGAAATGTGTGAAATCGCCGGTCGTGTCCGGCAGGGACGCCACGAAGTTATCGCCATAGTCCGGAATCTTGAGCGGATTGTTCATCAGTGTATCAATGAGCGACAGGCGAAAGGTGTCATCTTCCACCCAGAGCTTGTCGAAGCCGAGTTCGTATTCGCGCACATCGATTTTTTCGAGTGCCACCCGCAGGGCGGCTCGCTTATCTGAAGATAGAGTCTCCGCGAGAGAAAGGTCGGCACATAGGGTGAGGCAAATTGCGAGACACATGCAAACGGGAATCATTGTCAAATTCCCCTTCCTTCCGGTGTAAATGGCATCTCTTTCTGTGGCGAATTTCGGCAAATCCCGCCAAAGAGGACTTTCATAGTATAGCAAACCACAACATGAAATGCAAGCAAAAAAAAGCCGCCCTTACGGCGGCCATTCAACTTGCGATTTAGAAATGAGAAGTTCCTATTTCGAGGAGCCGCGCTCCTGTTTCTTCTTGTATCCCGTCGGTATCTCGAATTTGCTGGCTTCCACAGGGCCCGTTGTGACTTCAAGTAACTCGGTCATTGCTCGGAATTTCACTCGCTCCTCCCAGTGCGGAGCTTCCGACTTTGCCTCTTTTTTTGCGCCGAAGGGGAGCTTGCGAGTGATTTCGCTGGCGGCGGCGTCCCGTGCCATGGCCGCTGTGGAAGGCCCGACGAGCTGATTGCGCTTGATCTCGATCGTGCTCATCACCGTCTCGCCGGGCGCCTTCTTGCTCTCCTCAATCAGCGCGGCAAACTGCTTTTCGTAGGGCCCCGCCGCTTGCATCAGTCCGGGAGTCAGCATTCGTTCATCGAGTCCCAAGGCTTTCGCGTATTTCATCTGGAAGTCGCGGATTTCCTGCGCCCCGGACACATCCGAACTATTCCAGTAGTCTAATGTAATCCAGACCCTATCCTCGGGATTCTCTTTGTGCGTGCCTGTGGCTACGAGTTTGACATTGCGGCATGGCCAACCATGAATCGTCTTCGGCTCCGCCTCCGACAGGACTTCCACCTTCCATTCATACATATCTTCGGATACTTCCGTCGTATCTCTCTCGGCCTGCGCCTGTTCCATCTGCGCCATGCCTTTTTTCATTTTCTCGCGGAATTCGGCGAAAGTCATTTCGGTGTAAGCCTCATCGTCCGGCTGAAGCGTCCAAATGACCTCCTTGTCCAGGCGAACGATGGTGACCGACTTTGTTTCCTTGCCGCCGCTCATGGTCTTCATCAAGCCGCTGGTCCACTGAAGAGTGGACTCATCGGCGGAGCGATCCGCGACATAATATTCGACGGAAGACCCCTCGGACTCTCCCATGAAACGCACCGTGTTCTTCACTTTGCGCGTGACATCCGCTTGAGCCACATTCGCAATAAGCAGGATTAGAATCAACCAGTACATTTTCCTGTTCCTTCCTTTATGGATTTCGATTTGTTTCCCGATTTCGACCGGCGAAATTCGTGATGCACAGCCGGCAGTTGCTGCAGGCACTCGCATTCCTGATTTCACTTCCGAATCCAAAATGATGGACACAATCGTGGCGTTTCCAAGAAGGTCGGCTTGTTGAGTCATGCTCAGGATTCGGCAGGACGCAAATCCCTTTTCGGACAAGATGCGTAGCGCCCAGCTTGCTGGGCCAGAATGCTGCGGGAGCTTCCGACCCACATGCGCCATTGCAATTCGGGAAGATGACACCGCCCGAATTGGAGGACATTATCGGACAATTTCATAGCCCAGCAAGCTGGGCGCTACGGCTTCAAGACCCACGATTACGCCATCAGACCCACAAGTCGTCCGCCCTGAACAACGACAAACGCCAATCCCCAGGCAAGAACGAATTGATACGCGATACTGAAGACCGTCCAGCCTTTCGAGCCCGTCTCGCGATAGAAGGCGACTATCGTTCCGATGCAAGGCGCGTAGAAGAGAACGAAGACGAGATAGGCGTAAGCGACAAGCGGAGGCAAAGTGGTTCTTCGCAGGGCCTCACGCAACCCTTCTTTCGCGCCGGAACTGACTCCATAAATAACCCCCAAGGTGGACACGATGGCCTCCTTGACCGGCGTTCCCCCAACCAGCGCAATCGTCATTTCGCGCGTGAAGCCCAGAGGCTCAAAGATGGGTTGAAAAATATTGCCTAACCTGCCCAGGGCGCTATGTGCAAGCTGCTGCGCGGATGGCTCGCCGCCATGCAAGCCTTGTGTTTGCTCAGAGGCTGAAACAGGCACTTGGGCTTCCTCTTGCGACGAAGTGGAAACCTTCGGCCAGCTTCCCAAAAACCAAATGATAACGGAGAATGCTAAGATATATCCGCCCATTTTCTTCAGGAAGTGCGCGCCTCTGGCCCAGACATGGAAGAGAATCGTGCGCGCCGTCGGAAACCGATATGGCGGAAGCTCCAAGACAAAGTGACTCCCTTTTTCGCGAAAAACGGTTCTCGCCAAGAGCTGGCCGATGCCGATGGCGGCAAGAATGCTGAGCAGATAGAGAGAAAAGATGACATTGCCCTCATTTCCGGGGAAAAAGGCGCCCGCGAAAAGGACATAGACATAGAATCGCGCACTGCAACTCATGAGCGGAATCAGCAGATTCGTCAGCAGGCGGTCGCGACGAGTCTCCAGAGTTCGCGTGGCCATGATGGCGGGGACATTGCATCCGAATCCCATCAGAAGCGGGACAAAGGATTTCCCATGCAATCCCATCGTGTGCATCACGCGATCCATCAAAAAGGCGGCCCGCGCCATATAGCCTGTATCTTCCAAGAGGGAAATGCCGAAGAAGAGAAAGAAGATACTCGGCAAGAAGACGGCGACACCTCCCACGCCTCCCAAAACGCCCTGCGTCACCAAATCCCGGATCACGCTCGGCGGGAATTGGATTTGAACCTGCACCGTGAGCCATCTCAGACCGCTTTCCATCCAGCCTTGAGGAACCGAACCCAAGACAAAAGTGAGCTGAAAAAGAGCCCACATGAAGAAGAGAAAGAGCGGGATTCCCAAGAAAGTATGCGTCAGAATGCTGTCGAGCTGCGAAGTGAAAGTCAAGCGCTTCTGAAGGGGCAGTCTCATGGTTTTTCGCACAATGCCGGCCACAAGCCCATAACGCTGTTCCGTCAGAAGAATTTCGGAGTCTTCCCCATAGGTTGCGCGAATTTTTTCTCGAATTGCGCCTGCTATCTCTCGCGCCTCGTCGGCTCCCCACTGCATCGCCACCTGCGACTCGACAAGGGGGTCGCCTTCGAGGAGTTTCAGCGCGAACCAACGAAGCGAATACCAATGCTCGGGCGATATGCAGCGGCGCAGACTCTCTTCGATGCGGGAAACGGCCGCCTCCAGAGTCTCGCCATATCGGACGACCTTTTGCCTCTCTTCCTCTTTTGGAGCGGCGGCCACACGAAGGATGGTTGACAGCAGACGCGTCAGCCCCTGGCCGCGATGTCCAATGGTCGGAACAACCGGTACCCCCAGAGCCAGGGAAAGCTCTCGCACATGCAGGCGAGCCTTGCTGCGCAAAAGCTCATCATACATGTTGAGCGCGATGATGATCTTCAGCCCAAGGTCGAGCAGCTCGGTCAAGAGATAGAGGCTGCGCTCGAGATTGGAGCTGTCAATGACATGGACGAGAATATCCGGCCGCTTCTTCAGCAAGACATCTCGCGCGATGATTTCATCTTCGCTCCGAGCCGAGAGGCCGTAGGTTCCCGGCAGATCAATGATTCGAAGCGTTTTTCCTTCCCGCCGGACAATCCCTTCTTTGATTTCTACGGTCACACCGGGATAGTTGGCCGTTTGTTGGTGGGCACCCGTCAACGCATTAAATAGAGTCGTCTTGCCGCTGTTGGGATTCCCCGCGAGAGCGACGACCACTTCCTCTCGCCTTGCCGCCGCTTCCTGCGAGCTTCGCAGCGCCGAGGCCGAAAGTCTATTTTGCCTTTGCTTCTTTTCCATCTTTCTGAATGCGTCGAACAACCACCTGCGCCGCTTCCTCTCGCCGAAGCGAAACATGGTATCCTTTGATGACAAACTCCATTGGATCCCGTAGCGGCGCCACGCGCTCAAGGGCTACCACTTCCCCGGCAAGAAATCCCATTTCGAGCAGCCGATGCCGAAACCATCCGGGCGCTTGAACACGAACGATTTCCGCGCTCTCTCCCGGAGAAAGCTCGGAAAGCCGCGCCAGTCCATCGCCGATTTGCGCCATTTGCTCATTGACGAATCGGCGCAAACGCTCATTCGTGTCGCCGGATATCGTGTGCTCAATCCGGCATGCCTCCACGGCTGCACGCGCCGCAGGCACGCCTAAGATTCGCGTCAAGAAAATGAACAGCGTCTTGTGCCGCTCATAGACTTGTCGCGCAAAAGTTCGACCCTCTGCAGTCAGCCGAACGCCACGGTATTTCTCATGTTCAATTAGGCCCTTTGACTCCAACTGAGTCAACGCCTCGGATACGCTGGGCTTGGAAAACCCCAAGGCTTCTGCAATCTCCGCCACACGTACTTCTCCATCTTTTCCACTGAGTAGAAAGATGGCCTCAAGGTAGTCTTCGAGAGATGGCGTAAGCTTCGTGTCCATAATGCAGATAACCCATATTTAGGCTTGCCTAACAATGTAGCATTTTCTCTCGAAATTGTCAAGATGCCCTGCCCCGCCTGCAAGTGCCTTCCGGTTCAATTCCAATATCAATAAAAAGATGCCATATCGTTTGACATGGCATCTTAGGCGTCCGGTCTTGTTGGCGGTCTTCTGTGCGGCTATAAAATTCAGGATTCAGTGCAGCATCGGCTGCCCGCTGTCGACCTGTATCCGCGACCGGAGGTCGCGGCTAGTGCCTGGCGACGAAAGGTAAGCTCGGTTGGTCGCCATCGGGAGTCTACCCGCCGTTGTCGGTCTCCAGACCGCCAATGGCGTCAAAGGTTCACCTCGACGGATCAGAGCACACTTCGACCGTCTGGCGGACTCGCAATCAAATAATTCATCCAAAACGCAGGAGCGTGTTGGCTAGTGCCAAACGACGAAAGCTGATTCGTTGGAAGCCTATGTTCGACGGCACTAGAGCTTGTCCCAAAAATATGAGAGAGGAATTCGGTGGACGGTGGCAATATCGACAGGTTCCGGCCGAGTTGGGAACCCCAGCTCGGCGAAAAGCAGGAGCCGGCACGAGCGCACTGCCGTGCGGCACTACCACTCGAAGCGCACACCACCCACGAAAAAGAATCGGAATTGATAGGCGGTATTGCGCTCTCCATCGTCGGCGTAGAAATACTCGGCGACATTCGTGCGATCGAGAACATTCTCAACTTCGAGAAATATGCCCAGGGTGTGCCCACCGGAAAACCATTTGCTGTCCCACCGAACATCCCACCGGTTGTAGTCGGGATAGCGTTCGCTGTTGACCATTCCATCTTCCCAATGGGATTCGAACTGTGGGCCCTCGGTCGTCCAGACACGCGGGATATAGGGCCTGCCGGTGACATAGCGGTATCGCGTCGAGAAGGTGAGCTCATCGCCATTCAGCGGCAGCACATAGGTCCACCATCCATACCAATGCTTCTGGAATGCGCGGAACCAAGGACGATGGCTCAGATTCGTCTTGTGCCCGAAAATCAGTGTGCCCACATGCCGGAAATCGTAATCGGCCGGAAAGCTTCCGCGCACCGGCTCGCTCGATTCGGCATCCCCGTAGGAATAGCTCAATGTTCCATACCAGTTCGCGGCGAGTTTCTGCTGTGCAAAGAATTCAAATCCCCAAACTCGCTTTTTCCCTACCGGAAGATAGCGATGCGAACGGAAAGTCGGATCCCCGACCAAATCTTCTTCCGCTACGGGCAGATCTCGGTAATCTTTATAATAGACTTCTGTGCTGAGCTTCGTAGCTTCTTGAGGAAGAAATGTCAGTCCTGCGACATAATGGTCGGCGCGTCCATGCGGAAGATCTCGATTGGCACCATCCGGATCTGCGGCATAGATGTGGAAAGGCATGGCCTGATAGTAAATGCCGTAAGCAAGACTCACGGTCCATTTGGGCAGGAAATCCCAACGTGCGGACAGGCGCGGCCCGATTCCATAGTGCTTTGAATAATCGAATCCATCCAGACGCGCGCCGGCCACCAGCGACCAAGTTGGCGTCGGTCGCCAACGATACTGCAAATAGCCGGCATATTTAAAGGAGGTCGCCGCTTCCTTCACTTGCCAGGCATCATAGAGAACAGAGTCAGGCAGACTGTCACCCGTAAAATCATCATAGATGACCGTGTCCGGCTCGAGCCACCAATCATAGTCGAAATGAATGGGCCTAAGGCCCACCCCCGCGGACCATTCATCTTGGGCTCTTGCCCGCCCGGTCACATGCAGGTCAAACTGATCCGTGGAATGACTCATGCGGTCACGATAGATGAGGCGCTGCTCGGGCATCTCTTGCACTTCATCCTCGAAACTTAGGAAATTGCGAGCAAGCACAATTTCACTGTGCCCCCCTCTCCAAAGACTGCGCAACCTGGCACCCACGGCATAGCGGTGCCCGAATGACTCCACGGCTTCCGCTCCACGACTCCAGGCATCCGGCTCTTCGGCTTCAATTCGGATCCGGTCATTCAGGTACAACCCGATGAGCGAAAGCCTGTGCCGCTCGGAGACATCATAGACTCCTTTGAATTGAGTGTCCCAGTATTTCGGAACAGCCGTCAGGCCAATCGTCTTGTACATGAGGTCCAGATAGCTTTTCCGAGCCGAGAGCAAATAGGAGCCTCGCCCCTTCGCAACCGGCCCTTCGACATTGCCTCCGACGCCTGCCATGGAGAGCACGGCTTCGCCGCGGAATCGCTCGCGAGCGCCTTCACGCAGCTCAAGATCGAGAACGCTCGAGCCGCGATCTCCATAGCGCGCCGAAAATCCTCCCGACGAAAAAGTCACTTCGCGCAGGAAATCGGGATTGACGGCGCTAATCGGCCCGCCTGTGGCTCCCAAATACCCGAAATGGTTGATATTATCAATTTCGACGCCATCCATTACGGTCAGGTTCTCATAGGGACTTCCGCCACGCACAACGATTTCATTGTTCTGGTCATTGGCGCCGGCAACTCCGGGAAGCGCTTGCAGCATGCGCTGAACATCTTCGGCAGCTCCGGGAGCGCGCCGAATCTCTTCATAGCTCAGCGCTCGACTCGAGGTCGGCAAGTCCGGTGAGGTCTCAAAAAAGCCTGTCGTAACCGTCACCGCTTGCGCTTCGATTACGGAGGGTTCGAGCAGGAATTCCACTTCGGCGGAGCGCCCCGGATGAATAAGTATCTCGCTTTTCGCGTCGCTATTGTACCCTACGGCGCTTGCCCGAAAATGATAGACGCCCGGCGCCAGATCTTCAATCACGAAACGCCCATTCTCATCCGCCGACGCTCCCCGCGAGGATCCGACTAGAACCACATTGGCCAGCGCAATGGGTTCGCGCGTTGTGCGATCAAGGACCACACCTCGCACGCGCCCGGGTTTCACTTCTGCACCTATTGCCACAAACGCTGAAAGATTGGTGATGAGAAATGCCAAAGCCAAAACTCTCAAAGGCAACGCACAAAATCGTTCTCGTTCAAACAGGGACATCAGACTCTCCCTATAGGAATCTGTTCAAATGCTACGTGACGAAACAGATAATGCAGCCGAGTCTTGTCCAAATTACAAAATAATCTGAGGGAATGCAAGCCTATCCTTTAGTCATTTAACCGGCAAGAAGGAGAGAATACACAAAGGGCTCGACCAATCCGGCCGAGCCCCTCTTTGAAAGCCGGAATCGTCTTTTCAAGGTGTGGCTGCTGTATCAAGATGCAAGAATCGCCCAAGCCAAGAACTCATGAGCCCCTTAGACGAGCTTCTGACCACTCTGAAGTCCTCGAGAGAAGATGTAGCTTACAAGAGAAATGCCGAGGCCGATGTAGATGGGCTGAACGCCGAGCCAGTATCCGTCCGAAATGCCGAGTTTCGGCGCCAGAGTCCAAGCCAGACTCGAACCGCCGGCCAAAAGCATCGAAGGAACCACCCACTCTTTCGGAAAGCGATGGCGCTGGGTGAAGCTCGAGAGCATGGGAATCAGCAACATCGGCGCACCCACCGAACCTAGGCCATGCCAGAGAGCAATGACGGATTTGGTCGTAAGAGCCAGAAGAAAGGCACCCACGCTGGAGGCGATAAGCCCGATGCGAACATAGCGCGGGATTTCCGATGGAGGCGCGCCTTTGCGACTTTTCCAAAGAAGATCACGGCCAAAGGCTCCGGCGGCAAGAAAGCTGTAGCTATCCACCGTGGACATGACCGTCGCCAGGAGTGCCGCCAAGAAGAGCCCAAAGAGGCCGACAGGCAGCACACGGCGCGCAAGTTCCGGAAAAGCCACGGTTGGATCCGCGATGTTTGGAAGGAGCGCGCGTGCATAAAGCCCGGTCGTGGTCGTCATGAAATCAAAAAGACACCAGAAGAGAATGGCAATCGCGATGCCAACCGTTGCCGTTCTGCGTGAATCGGACGCATAGACTCGTTCATAGAAAGCGGGCTCGATGAGTGTCGTCGAAGCGATGAAATACCAGACAAAGACGGCGGCGAATGCTTGGCCACCCGTCGGGGTGAAAAGCTCCTGCGGAACGCGCTCGCGTAGAAATGGCAGGCTGCCGAATTCCGAGATGAGTGCAATCATCATGACAGCGAAGCCGCCATACATGAAGACGAACTGGAGAATATCCGTGCGAACAACGGAGCGGAATCCACCGGCGTAGATGTATAGAGTCGAGAAAAGAAGGCCGGCAAGCAAGGCAACAGGATAGCTCCAACCCGTGACCCAACGCCCGAGATTTCCCAGCATGACCAAATAGGCCGCGGGCATCGTCATGATAAAAACGACCAGGGCCCCGAGGCGAGCTACTCCCCTGCCATAGCTCGCCTCAAGCTGGTCGGGTATGCTGTAAAGGCGTGTTTGGCGCGCACGGCGCGCGAGAAAAGCGGCGAAGATGAGCGCGTGCAAGTAGTAGGGCACGCCGAAGACGAACCAATTGGAAAGACCAAAGCGCCAAGAATATTCGCTGATGCCCAAGATGCCGCCATACCAGGTCGTGACCAAGGATGCAATAAAAGCAGGAAGCGTCAGCCGGC
>JAZDIW010000252.1:0-19276 GCA_043804575.1 bacterium | reverse complement strand
CCTGACTTGGCGGGAAAAGAGGGGCCGCTGCTTGGCGCGCGCGGCCGCATCGCCGCCACGATGGGGATTGGCTTGCCTCTGATTTTCACCCTTGTCTTGGGACTCCTAAGTGCCCTTCCCGCAAGTGCGGCGGCGCTGAATCTCGGCAACAGCCCCATCGAAGGAGTGGGCTCCGCTTTCGCCGCTCTTGGCCTCGGCGCGCCTTTGGGGGCTATCGGCTGGAGCCTTGCCCACCGCCGAGCGAATCGTCGCGCCTCCAAGACGGGAAACGGCGGCTACCTGACCGCCATCGCCTTCTTGAGCTTTCTCTTCGGCTCACTTCTTACGGGAATCTTGGTGAAATTGTCCGTCTTTGAAGTGACCTCGGGGAGTCCCTTTCGAATCTTCGAATTCTTCGGTCTTGCTTGGATCCTGACGATGCCGGTTTTCTTTCTCATCCATCGCTTTCTGCAAGGTGGCCGGAGGCTGGCGGGATTGCGAGTGGATCGCCGCCTCTTGGATGAGGTGTCTGCGGGAACGGTGAAATTGGGCTACCCGCTCTATACCGTCGGAGCTCTCTTCGCCGGTGCGATTTGGGCCGAGCAGGCATGGGGTTCGTTTTGGTCGTGGGATCCCAAAGAGGTGGGAGCCCTGATTATTTGGCTTTTCTACTCCGGCTTCCTCCATGCTCGATTTCATCGCGGATGGACTGGCACAAAATCTGCGATTCTTTCTTTGGCTGGGTTCGGAATGATTCTTCTCTCGTTTTTCGGCAATTACTTCTTTGGTGGACTGCATGCGTACGCATAGTCGTCATCAATCGTCCGAGCCGTGCAAAAAGGCGCAGAGATTTCGCTTGGACGCGTGCCTTTTCATCGCCGGCTTAGGTGCTCTGCTCCTCTCGCTGCCCCCTCATTCTCAGGCTCAGTACTTCGGGAAGAACAAGGTGCAATACGAAGACTTCCATTGGCGTTTCGTCCAATCGGAACATTTCGATGTCTATTTCACCGACGGCGGGGAGCAGATTGCGGAATTCACGGCGGAAACGGCGGAAAAAGCTCTGGAGAGCCTGCAGCGAAGCTTTGACTACAAGTTGGAAGAGCGGATCACGATTATCACTTACCTGTCTCATAACAATTTTGAGCAAACGAATGTCACCCTGGAAATTCCGGAGGAAGGCCTGGGAGGCTTCACGGAATTTCTGAAGAATCGGGTCGTGATTCCTTTCCAAGGAGGCTTCGAGGAATACCGCCATGTGATTCACCACGAGCTCGCCCATGCCGTCATGTTGCGCATGCTTCACGGCGCAGGCTTTCAATCCATTCTCATCGGTGCGGCGACCATGCGATTGCCGCTGTGGTTTGTGGAAGGACTTGCCGAGTACGAATCGCGCGGAGGTTGGGATGTGGAATCCGACATGTTCATGCGTGATGCCACGGTCAGCGGCTACTTGCCGGATATGGACCTGCTCGGCGGCTACCTGAACTACAAAGGCGGACAATCCATCCTTTACTTCATTGACCAGCGCTACGGCTCCCAAAAAATTGGGGAGATCCTGAACAAGCTGCGAAGCACACGCGATCTGGAGAAGACCATCGAGAGTGCCATCGGGCTCGACATGAAGGAATTCAACAAGCGATGGAAGACTTGGCTGCGCCGCGTCTATTGGCCGGGGCTTGCCGACCTGAAATCGCCCGAGGAATTTACCGAGCGCCTGACGAATCACGACGAATGGCACAACTTCGTCAACAACGGCCCTGCGATTTCGCCCGACGGCGAGCAGGTGGCTTTTCTGTCGGATCGCACGGACTACTTCAACCTCTATGTGCTCGATGTAAACACGAAGAAGCTTCGAAAGCTCTTGCGCGGCGAGCGCAGCGGGAATTTCGAGGAACTCAAGTGGCTGGACTCGCGCATTTCCTGGTCTCCGGACGGTCGAATGATTACCTTCGCCTCCAAGGCCGGGCGCAGCGATGCCATTTATCTGTTGGATGTAAAGAAAGGCGAAGTGCGCCGCCGTTTCCGCTGGCCGCTCGATGCCATCTTCAAACCCGTATGGGCTCCGGATGGAGAAAAAATCGCCTTCGTCGGAGTCAACAACGGGCAATCCGATATCTACTACTTCGAGATCGCCGCAGGGAAATTGCATCGGGTCACACAGGATATTTTCTCCGATGATGATCCCAGTTGGACCCCGGATTCCAAGGGTATCGCTTTCACATCGGATCGCCGGGATTCCTTGAAAGTGAGAGGATACGCCCCCTTGCGAATGCACCTTCTGAATTACCGGCAGACGGATATCTACTTGATTCGACTGGGCGAGGAGCAAGCGCAGCGAATTACCTCCACCGAAACGAACGAGCGAGCCCCCGTCTTTGCGCCGGATAGCGTGACTCTGGTCTATTCGGCGGACGCCAGCGGGATCTTCAACCTCTACAGGCTCAATCTGGAATCCGGAGAGAGCGAGCCATTCACGAATTGTCTGACAGGGTGTCTGCAGCCAAGCTATTCGGCGAACACGCGCCGCGTCGTCTTCACCGCTCTGAATAACGGAGGGTACGACATTTTTCTGCTGAAGAATGCGCTCGCACTGCCCGCGGCTCAGCTCACTCCCACTCCGCTGCGTCAGCGAGGCACGATTGATTTTGAGGAAATCCCCTTGAGTTCGGGCACATCCACCGGTCGAGTGGAAGGACGAAATCGTCCGTATGCACACCATGTTTTCGCAACGGGTGCGGGAGTTGCCGCGGAACAATCCTCGGAAGACTCGGCGGATGTTCCCACCAGCCGATTGCCGGAAGGAGGCTTCACTTCCAAGAATTACCGAGTGAAGCTGACTCCGGACTTCGTCTATGCCACCGCCGCTTATTCGAGCTTCTTCGGTGTGCAAGGTTCGAGTCAGATTCTCTTCTCGGATGTTCTCGGAAATCACCTCATCTACCTGAACACGGACCTCTACTATGATTTCAACAATCTGGACAACATGAATTTCCAGCTTGAATATTATTACCTGCCTCGCCGTTTCAATTATGGCACGAGTCTGTATCGCAATGTCTATTACTTGGACGGCGGGCGGATACGCGACCGCACCGTTCAATTGGGGATTTATGTCGCCTACCCATTCAGCAAATACTCCCGAACGGAACTCGATGTGACAGGGCACATCATTGACAGGGATCGCTACAATTTCGACACGGAACGATACGAATACACCTCCAAACGCAGGACCCTGTTATCCCGCATCGCCTATATCCATGATACGATTCTCTGGGGATTGACGGGGCCGGCCAACGGGAGTCGCTATCATGTCTCCTATGCCTTTGCTCCCGCCTTGCAGACGACTTCCTCACCAAATCCCTGGGGCGCCAGTTTCTATATTGTGAAGGGAGACTTTCGTCATTATATGCGCCTCGGACGCGAATATACCTGGGCGGCGAGAATCACGGGAGGATTCTCCGGCGGCGAAAAGCCCCAACTCTTCTTCCTCGGCGGGGTGTGGAACTGGATCAATCGGGATTATGAAGCCGATTTACCGATCAGCGATATTGATGATTTCTATTTTGCCTCGTTCGTCATCCCGTTTCGCGGCGGCAAGTATTTTGAACGACGAGGCACGCGATTCTTCCTGACGAATCAAGAGTTTCGTTTCCCGATGGTTCGCCAGTTGAAATTAGGCTGGCCGCTTCCGTTGGAACTCAGCAGCGTTCAGGGTACGATGTATACCGACATCGGTACAACCTGGGAAGGCGACAACCTGCGCATCACGGAGGAGACTCCGGCGGGATGGCACCTGCGGGATTTGCAGATGGGCTTCGGCTTTGGCCCGCGACTGCGACTCGGCTTTCTCATCGTGCAGTGGGATGTTGCCTGGCGCACGGATCTGCTCGAGACCTCGAAGCCGAGCTACTACTTGTCCCTCGGAGCGGAATTCTAAAAATAGAATCCGTAAGATTAGAACCCATGAAACCGGCCATCAATTCGATGACGCTGCCGCACGCTCTTGCCAGAGTCGGGCGCGTTGCAATGGATTTTTTCGCAGAGGCGGGCACCGCGGCGGTTCTACTGCTGCGAATTCTATCCGGATTTCGCGGCTTGTGGAAGGATCGAAAGCTCTTCTTTGAGCAAGCGATCCAGCAGGGCATCAATAGCTTGCCCCTGGTGATGCTCGTGGGGATCTTTACTGGAGCCGTGACCGCCTGGCAATATAACTATCAGCTCAAGGGATATGTGCCCCTGCAATTTCTGGGCATCGCAACACTCAAGGCGGTGGTCATTGAACTCGGTCCCGTTCTGACAGCGCTGGTCATCGCGGGACGGGTGTCCGCCTCGATTGCAGCGGAATTGGGCACCATGAAGGTTACCGAGCAGATTGACGCGTTGGAATCGCTCGGAATCAGTCCGATTCGCTACTTGGCGGTTCCACGCTTCTATGCGAATCTCCTGATGCTGCCTGTTCTTGTGACTCTTGCGGATTTTATTGCGATGATGGGGGCCTCCTTCGTGGCAACGACCCTGCTCGGAATGACCGCCGCGATGTTCTGGAATCAGATTCCCACCTTCTTTCAGGTATTCGATGTGGTGGCGGGACTCATCAAGGCTTTTGTCTTTGGCGCCATCACGGCTCTGATGGGTTGTCATATCGGCTTTGCAACGACAGGCGGTGCCGAAGGCGTGGGGCTGGCGACGATACGCGCTTTCGTCTGGTCCTGCCTTCTTATTCTCGTTATGGATTTTGTGTTGGCGATGATGTTCTTTTAGATTGTCTCGAAACCCTCTGAGCTAAGGCTGCTTGTAAAGGCGTTTGATTGTTGAGTCATCTTCCGTGTTCGGCAGGGCGCAAACCCCTTCCTGGGAATGAAAAGCGACATGCAGAATCCGTAGCGCCCAGCTTGCTGGGCCTCAATGCCGCAGGAGTTTCCCGACATACATGAATCGTTGTGCTTCAGGAGAGGAGCAACGCCCTAATTTGCAGACATGATCATAGGCGATTTTTTTGCCCGGCAAGCTGGGCGCTACGAGCCACGAGCAAACCTTAATGAAAGCAGCGATAGATTAGAAGAGTTGTCCCTGTGATTGAAGTTCAAGCTCTGCATAAATCTTTTAATGAAAAACCGGTTCTGCGCGGCGCGACCTTGACGATTGCCAAGGGAGAATCCTTGGCGATTATCGGCCAATCGGGCTGCGGCAAATCGGTTCTCCTGAAACACCTCATCGGACTGATGCGCCCCGATGCGGGAGAAGTCATCGTCGAAGGCGAGAATATCTGGAAAGTCTCGCGCGAGCGTCTCTATGAGATTCGCCAGAAATTTGGCGTCCTCTTTCAAGGGGCGGCGCTTTTCGACTCCATGACGGTCGCCGAGAATGTTTCTTTAGGCCTGCGGGAACACACGAAGTTGGGTGAGGCGGAAATCGCCCAGCGCGTGGTGGACTGTCTGGCCATGGTCAGCTTGTCAGGCGTCGAGGAATTGAAACCGGCGGAGCTTTCGGGGGGAATGAAAAAGCGCGTCGGCCTGGCACGCGCCATCGCGATGAATCCGAGCTATGTCCTCTATGACGAACCGACGACGGGTCTGGATCCCATTACAGCCGACGCCATCAACGAACTCATCATTCGACTGAATGAGCGGCTTAGCGTAACGACGGTCGTCGTCACGCACGACATGGTCAGCGTCTATAAGGTGGCGGATCGAATCGTCATGTTGCACGACGGGAAAGTGGTCTATTCGGGCACACCGGCCGAGACCCGAGAAACGGACCACCCCATCGTTCGTCAGTTTGTCGAAGGGCGCGCCGAAGGCCCCATTAAAGCCGTATCCGTCCGCGCAGGATGACCTGCTGCACAATCCCAAAAAACATGAAGGCCACACGCGGCAGGTGTGGCCTTCTTCATTTGCGAAATTCGGATTTGCTATCCCTATGTGAACCTCAAATTCCTTCCTGCGCGCGATTTTTACAAAAGACTCCGCAAAACATAAATCCCATCAACATCATCGAAGAAAATCGCTCTCCCATCCGAAGTGGGCTGTGGCCGCACGCCGGTCGCACTCAACGACCGCGCACTTCCTCCTTCAGTGTTTGTTGTCCAAATTCCATCCAATCCATCCCCGGAAAGCTTCACGAATGCAATACGATTCTCTTCCACGAATGCCGCCGGCATGGATGCCTGAGAAATGAGCAAGGTCAGCAAATGAGGTGCGCTGACCGAGGCAATGAACAAGTCAAGGTGTCCGCTTTCAACGAATTCATAGGCGATGCGGCGTGAATCGGACACCCAGCAAAAATCGCCGACAGAAAAGGCAATGGGCTCGCCTTCGAGACTGTCCATAGAAATGACGAACAATGCGTGCGTCTGCAAGCCGCTTTGCGCAACTTGAAAGGCCAACCATTCACGATCAGGAGAAATTCTCGGAGACTTTCCCTGCTCGCGAAGTCGGATCCTTGTGGGAGGATTCAGGCTGATTCGAAAAATTCCTTCGTTTTCGGTGCCATCTTCGGGCCCGGCGCAAAAAAGAACATTCGAATCCTCCGGATCCCAACTCGGCGCCGAGCCTCGATCCCAAAGCTGCTGCAAATCCCTCGTTTCGACATCAATCATCCAAATGCCCGCCATTTCCGTTCCGGGTTGCCCCGGCGCGGAAAACGCCAGAGCCTGACCATCGGGCGACCAAACATAATCCCATGAGTGCGGCGGCACTCCCGCCGTGAGCTGAATGACCGAGTCTTGCTTCAGCAAGTAGATTCCGGCCGTGTGATTTGCTGTCTCTTCGGAAGCAAAAGCAAGCATTTGACCGTCGGGAGGAGGCATGGGTCGCTGCCCGAAATCGAGCACATGAAATCGCTCCCAAGTCTCTCCTTCCACCTCATCCTTGTCGGATTCGGCGCATCCGACAAAACTCGAGGCTATCAGAAGAAACGAGAGCAGCACGCCCAGAATTTCCCATTTGGCGCAGAGTTTCATGGCTAATGCTGCTTTCATTAAGGTTTGCGTGTTGCCGAATAGCGGTGCCCGCTGCCGGCAGCCGATCCTTGATCTCGTAGCTCGTAGCGCCCAGCTTGTTGGGCTACAAAGCCGCCCATGATATTGCTTATCATTTTGGGCGTTGTTACTCTCCCAAATCGCAATGACGCATGCACGTCGGGAAACTCCTACGACATCAGGCCCAGCAAGCTGGGCGCTACGCATTCTGCCTGTCTCTCATCGTTCCCGAGAAAGGATTTGCGCCCTGCCGAATACGGAAGATGACTCAATCATCAAACTTTTTCGCAAGCAGCACCAGCAGATACTCTTGTTGCAGGAATTTGGTGGCATTCTCATTGAACTTTATCCGGAGCGCCGACTTGAATGTTCCGGAATCGCGCAGGGGAAGCGCCGTGGGACATGGCCGCGACTTGCCCGGGTTGTCCCTTTCCACAATTGACGACTCCCCACAAGACCCACGATTCGGGTCCGGCGATTGCGTCGCACGAGCCCCAGAATTCGGGTGTGACACTCTGATAGGTCGGATTCTTCACGAAGTCCCCGAGCTTTCCTCCTCGAATCTCGCGACCTAACTCGCAGGTGAATTGGAAATTCAATCTCTTTTGATCAATGGACCACGACTTGTTCGTCTCCATGTAGATTCCATCGTCCACTTCGGCAATCATGTCATCTGCATCGTGCTCTCCGGGTTCCAGACAGAGATTGCCATTCCGAATAATCGGGATATGCGACCAGTCTTCGGCGCGGCAGTTGCCTGTGGAACGCGGCCGCCCCAAAAGCCCGGCGATCTCGCGAGAAGTCTGATACCCCACGAAAATCCCGTTCTTGACCAGATACCAACGCTGAGCCCGCACGCCATCATCATCAAAGCCGAAAGTCGCCAGTCCCGCGGGAATCGTGCTGTCGCAGAAGAGATTGACGATGTCCGATCCATAGCGGAACTTGCCTTCTTTCTCCAAGGTGGCAAAGCTCGTCCCTGCGAAATTCGCCTCCATCCCAAGCACACGATCCAGCTCGGTGGCATGCCCGACGGATTCATGAATCTGCAGCGCAAGCTGAGACCCATCTAAGATGAGTGTTGTCTTCACTTTTGGGCAAGGCTTGGCCGAAAGAAGTGCAATGGCCTCTTCGCGAACTCGCTCGGCCTGCTCCAAAAGGTGCAAGCCGCGCACAAGCTCATACCCCAACGACATGTATTGTCCGCCGAAGGAATTGGGGTAGCTGCGCACTTGAACCTCCGAACCTTCGACCGCCGTTACGGAGTATCCCGCACCGGATAAGAGCAAGGTCTGGTCGGCAAAAGTGCCTTCACTCGTCGCCAAAATCCGATGTTCGCGATCAAAGCGCATTCCGCTCTCGGCCGCAATAATTTTGGGCGATTTGCGAAGAATTTCGTCTATGGCGAGAAGGAGATTCAGCTTCTCCGACATCGAGACTTTGAAAGGATCCTCGACGAAAGGAGTCAGCCAAGTCTCGCGGGCGGAAAGTTCCGGAGCCAACGCGACATCTCTCTCTTTGGCCAAGCCGCTTGCCCGCGCGATGTCCACGGCGAGCGCGGCCACGCGCTTGACCTCCGCCTCTTCGACTCTCGGCGAGGCGGCAAATCCCCAAGCGCCGTTGAAAATCACGCGAATCCCAAATCCCTCGCTGAGCGAGGAATCCAGAGCGGTGATATTGCCGTTGCGAACGACGATGTTCTCTCGCTCTTTTGTACTGAGTCGAATGTCGGCGTAGGTGGCGCCGAGCCTCTTCGCCTCCTGGAGGGCGACCGATGTCAGCAACTGGGATTTTACACTCATGGAAATCTCTTTCCGGTAGAGTCCGTTGAAATGGATTTCAGGGTAATTCGCTTAGAATTCGGTTCCGCTGGAAAAGTTGAATCGGCGGATTTTCAGTGCGGGGGCCGTGTAACTTCCGGGACCCCAATCCGAGTGAGTCGTTTTCTGGTCGTGCGAAATCAGCTCCACCTCCCGAAGGGCCTCGACGACCGATTGGGTGAAGCGCAGATTCTTCAGCGGCGTGGTGACTTTGCCCTTCTCGATAAGAAATGTGCCGTCGCGGGTCATTCCCGTCAGCACAAGATCCATCGGCTCGACCAGATTCGTGTAGTGGAATCGAGTCACGAGGATGCCGCGCTGTGTGGAAGCAATCATTTCTTCCACGGACGACTCTCCCGGCAGAAGGACAAGATTGAGTGGATACGGCCCTTCGGCACTCGGCTGAGGAAGCGCATGACCTGTCGTCCGGCTTTGAGCTCGGGCCGCGGTCACTCGATCATGCACCACAGCTTTGGCGATCCCTTTTTCCACCAGAGTCAGGGATTGCCGTGGCAGCCCTTCAAAGTCGAAGGCAAGCCCTCGCTGCAGAGGGTGAAAAGCATCGTCGCGCACGGTGATATTCTCACCCAACACGCGTTCTCCGAGCCGACCGGCCATGAAGGTCCGCCCTTCCACGAATCCCAATCCTCCAAAGCCGAACCATGACATGAACTGGAGAATATCGGCAACTGCAGCATGCTCCAAAACGACCGTGTAAGCTCCCGGTTCGATTGGCCTCGCATTCCGACTTCGCAGAGCTTTCTCTTTGGCAACGGCGATAAGCGCGGGAATGTCTATGTCCTCGAAGGCCCGCGACGAAGCCTCCGCCCAGCCGGAAGAGTCCTCCGATTGTACCGACAGGCTGAAGCTCGACATGGTGGTCTTCTGGGAAACAAGAAGGCCCTTTGTATTGGCAATCGCGACCGCGCTCCAGCCCGTCGAACAAATCCCAGCAGCGCGCAGCCCCTCCTTCTTGCTTGCAGAGATAGCCCTCGTCACCGCTTCCGCACGGCCGTTTGCACCGATCCCAGCCGTCGAACTCTCATAGGAAGAAATGGGTGGAATGGGCTGCGGCTCGGGCAAAGGCAAGATGTCGGCGGATTCCCCTTGGAGTTTGGCCCAGTTGCGCGCCGTTGCGAAAGCCTGTGCCAGGCTGTCGGCATCCGTTCGATTTGTCGTCACTCGGGCTGAACGCTTGCCATCTAAGACCCGTATCATCATCGTCAGTTCTCGCCGAGATACATTCTGAGAGACGGCATTCTCGGCAAAACGCGTGACCGCGCCCTCACCGGACATGGCAATGATTTCCGATTGAAAACCCTCGGCATATGGAAGCGCCCGGCGGGCAAGCTCCCCAAGTTCGATTTCGGGATCAGTCATGGAAGTCCCCACGGGATTTGAGAGGCATGCGCATTGCCTCCATTTGGAGCATAGAAGGAGAAGAAAAGGCAGTTCATTGTTACTCTAATATATTATAAATCAATAATTTATAAATAACGAAAGACCAAAGAAAAACCTTGACTTCAAGGGGTTTTTTTTGTAAATTAGGAGCCGATAGGAGAAAATAGGAGTTTTAAGGGCCCATGCCACCCGAACAACCCGAATTCTTCTTTGCAGGGGAGTATTCAGGGAAACTCGACGAACAGCCTCGACTCAGCATTCCCATTGATTTCCGTCGCGCTTTGAAAGAGGGCGGTGAAAATGAATTGGTTTTCTGTCAAGGCCTCGACAACTCGACCTGCGTTTTCCCTCGCAAGTATTTTCAATGGCACTCGAAATCAAAGAACAATTACCCGACAACACTCCTCGAGAATTTTCACATCAACATCGCCATCTACAGGACTTCCTTCCGAAGACTCATGGACAGCCAAGGGCGTGTCACCTTGCCTCCCTTCGCCTTGGAGCGTTTGGGGCAGCGGGAAGTCGTCTTCGTTGGCTGCGGCAATTTCTTCTCAATTTGGGACAAACCCGCCTATGAGGCCTATCTAAAAGACAAAGCACTGACCCCGGATCAAGCGTGGGAAGAACTTCAGAAAAACGAAGAAAGAAAGAAAGGGTACTCCATCTCCCATGAGCACCAGAATCCTTGAGTCGAACGGAATCGCCACGATTCAGATCTTCGGGAACTTGAGCGCCGAAGTCATTCAGGAGATTGAAAATCTCTTTTCCTGCCTGGGCGAACGCGGAGCCGGTCGAATCCTTTTGGACCTGGCCGAAGTGCAAACGATGGAGGCGGCGGCCATCCCGATTCTCATTCGAACGGTGGTCACTTTGCGGATACGCGGCGGCGAACTTCGCATCGTCAATGCTCGCGGAAAAGTTCATGAGGTCCTCGGTCATCACCGCCTGCGTCATTTCTTTGGAATCAGTCCGACCATCGAAAAAGCCATAGAAATCTTGGTTCGGCATGACCCATGCCGGAAGCATCATCTCCGTCGGAGAGCCTTGGCGGCAGGACTTGCGTGACCTCCGTCTTCCACCAGCCTGTTCTCGTGCGAGAAACGGCGGATATGCTCGTGCACGACTCCACCGGGATTTATGTAGATGCCACCATCGGTGGCGGGGGACATGCGCAAGAAATCCTCAGTCGCCTGACAACGGGTCGCCTGATTGGCCTCGATTGCGACCCGGAGGCTATCGGTTGGTGCCGGGAACATTTGCGGGGAGAGTTCCTCCTTCTACAAGCGCGATTCTCACAAATGCAGGAAGTAGTGGCACCGCTGACGCCTTCAGGGATTCAAGGCGTGCTCTTTGACTTGGGCGTCTCATCGCACCAACTCGACCATCCTCAGAGAGGATTCTCTTACCGGCAAGACGGCCTCTTGGATCTCAGAATGGACCCCACGATAAGCCGAACGGCGGCGGACATCGTGAATGAATTGCCGCCCAACGAATTGTCTCGACTCATCTCATCGCACGGCGAGGAGCCGCAGGCGTCTCGAATCGCCAAGGCTATCGCCCGTGCGCGCGCGCAAGCGCCGATTCGCACCACTATGCAGCTCGCGAGTATTATCGCTCAGTCCGTTCCCGCCGCCGGAGTCAAAGCGCTCGCTCGCACCTTTCAAGCGCTTCGCATCGCGGTGAATAGCGAGCTGGAGGAATTGGCGATGGGCTTGGACAGCGCATGGAGACTTCTTGCTCCGGGAGGACATCTGATTGTCCTCACCTACCATTCTCTCGAAGCGAAGGTTGTCAAATCGTTCTTCGCGAGCAAAATCAGGGGCTGCGTCTGCCCTCCCAATCTGCCGATTTGCGGCTGCGGTCGCCACGGGCAGGCCATTGGCCTGACTCGAAAGGCGACAGGCCCCTCGCCAGCCGAAATCAGCGGCAATCCGCGAGCTCGCAGCGCTCGACTCAGGGGCCTGAAGAGACTCTGATTCTCTGAAAATATAAAGATATTTTCTCGCGAAAGCAAAGACATCATGTCTTCTTCCAAGTCCCACTCGACCGTTGCCAAGCCTCTTTTCGCTCGATTCGAGCTGCCTCTTCAGACAGAACACCTTCGAATCGCCGCGCGCCGGATACTGCTTCTGATCCTCATTGGAGGCCTGTGCGTGCTTGCGGTCACTTGGAAGAATATCGAGGTCAAGCGCGTCAGCATCAATCTGGCCCAATGCAGGAAGGAACTCTCCGAGCTAAGAAAGGAACGACTTCAGCTCATGGGAGAAATCAAAACGATTTCCTCCTACCCTCGCATCGCCTCCTGGGCAAAAGAGGAACATGGATGGACGATTTCCACGAAGCGTCCGAGCAAGATTCTCCTCTCACGGCAAGAACTCAGTCCTTCGGCGAAGCGACATTGGGACATCCTAAGAGTGCGAGATGAATAGGCTGAATCTGTTTCCTCGGCGCGAGCGCGTTCTCTCTTTTCTTGCCCTCTTTGGGATGGTGCTGATTGCGGCGCAGCTTGTCCGCGTTCAGCTTGTGGGCCACGACTTCTGGGAGAGGGAAGCACGGGGCCAGGAATTGACTTGGAGAGAACAGCATCCTTCGCGAGGGGATATTCTGGATCAGATGGGGCGGCCCTTGGCCGTTTCGCTCCCCCTGACCTTTGCTGTAGGTTACCGCCCTCAAGAGTGCCCTGATAAAAACTGGCTCTCGAAACAGCTTGGACCCATCTTGGAACCCACCCACAGGAGCTGGCGAACTCGGTTGAAGTCGGATGTGAAATTCACCTATCTGGCTCGGCGCGTGAACCGGCAAACCGCGCAGAAGCTGCGAGTGCTGAATCTCTCGTGCTTGGAACTCACGGAGGAGCCGCGCCGAAGCTATCCTTGCGGTAGTCTTGCGGCCTCGGTTCTCGGCTTTGCGGATATTGACCAAAACGGTCAGGAAGGAATTGAGCTCGAGTTTGATGCGGAGCTGCGAGGCTCTGTGTCGCGCCAGCTTGTTTGGATTGACGCTCGCAGCCAATCTTATGTGCCCCTCGCAGAGGATTCGACGGCAATTGCGAAAGGAGCGGACATTCAGCTCACGCTCGATGTCGCTCTCCAGACGATTGTCGAGGAAGAGCTGCAGAAGGCCATGCAAACGCAGAGATGCCAGCGAGCTTGCCTTCTTCTGACCAACCCGCAGACAGGCGAGATTCTGGCTTTGGCAACCTATCCCGGCTTTGACCCAAACCAGCCGGGCAAAACGCCTGCCGAAACGCGAAAATGCTGGCCCATTACCGACTGCATGGAGTATGGAAGCACGCTGAAAATTCTGCCGTTCGCGGGTGCGCTGCTGTCAAATCTCTATGACTTAAGCGAGCAAATCTTCTGTGGAAACGGTGAGTTTCGAGTGCCGGGAACCGTTATTCACGATGCTCACCCCTATGCTTATCTGAGCTTCCGTGAGGTCATGCAGAAATCGTCGAATGTGGGAACGGTGAAGATCGCGCAGCGGCTTGGCAAAAAAAACCTCTATGAGATGGCGCGTCGCTTCGGTTTCGGGATGCCCACGGGAATCTCTTTTCCGGGAGAGCAATCGGGCCAACTGCCTCCTCCCCATGAATGGTCTCCCGCCACTCTGGCGAACATCGCTTTCGGTCATGGCCTCAGCGCCACGCCGTTGCAGCTCGCCATGGCCTATGGCGCGATTGCGAATGGCGGGTATCTGATGAAACCCCTGCTCGTCAAACGCATTCACCACGCCTCTGGCGAGATCGAGCAGGTCGAGCCCACTATTGTCCGCCAGGTCCTGCCCCTCTCCGTTGCGCGCACTCTCTCAGAAATGCTTGTGGGTGTCGTTGAAAACGGAACCGGACAAGCGGCGGCCATTCCGAATTGGCGCATCGCGGGAAAAACGGGAACCGCTCAGAAAGTGGATCACGCGAGACATCAATATTTCAAGGATCGCTTCGTCTCTTCTTTCATTGGCTTTGTCCCGGCCGATGCTCCGGGCTATCTCCTGCTCGTTCTCGTGGATGATCCGGAAGGCCTATACTATGGCGGTGAGGTGGCCGCACCTGTTTTTCATGATGTCTTGGTGCGCATTCTACAGTGCCGCCCGCCGGCTTCGTCAGACTTGCCTCTAAGTGCAAGCGACGCTTTCGCCTCTCACACGCTCGAAAAATTCTCGGATCATGACACAAGATACTCCGAGGTTTCTTCTCGCGCTCCGCGGAAGAATGACGAGATAGTCTTTTCACGAAATTTGAACACGGGTCTGGTGCAGGTGCCCGAATTGGAAGGCCTCCCTTTGCGGCATGCCATTCGAGAATTGACCCTTCGAAATCTTGGATTCGATGTGAGTGGAGGAAACGAAGTCATCTGCCAGAGCCCTGCGGCGGGAACGATGGTGCCCGTTGGCACCGTTTGCCATCTGTTCGGCCTGAGTGATTAGTCCAAGGAGACGGTCGCGCAACTCACAATGGCGAAGCGACTTTCAGAACTTCTCAGCGAGCTTCCAGCGCACCAGCTTCGGGGAACACCCAACCTTGAGATTAAAAGCCTCGTCTATGATTCGCGTCATGCAACCGCCTCATCGCTTTTTGTCGCGATTGCCGGATTCCGACATGATGGATTGGAATTCGTTTCCGAGGCTGTCGCTCGCGGCGCGATCGCGATTGTCAGCGAGCGACGATTGCCCAATCTCGGGCAAGTTACGCAAATCATCGTCCCGAACGCCCGCGAAGCACTTGCCTATCTTTCTTGGGCTTTTGCCGAGCATCCGGAAAAACGATTGCAGTTGTGCGGTGTTACGGGCACAAATGGCAAAACGACCATCACACATCTATTGCGGGCCATGTTGAAATCCGCCGGGAAAAAGACAGGGCTCATCGGGACTCTCAGCTACGAATTCGGCGATGAGGTCTTTCCGGCGACTCGAACGACCCCCGAAGCTCCGGATTTGGCGAATCTCTTTCGTTCGATGGCTCAGCGCGGCGCGACTCACTGCGTGATGGAAGTCACCTCCCATGCGTTGGCTCTGCTTCGAGTGAAAGGACTTCCGTTTAGCGTGGCGGCTTTCTCGAATCTGAGCCGAGACCACTTGGATCTTCACGGGACTCTCGAAAACTATGCCCAGGCAAAAGCGCTTCTCTTTGAAAACCTCGAGTCCGAAGCGACAGCCGTCATCAATATTGATGATAATTTTGGTGCCGAGCTCTGCAAACGCACGAAGGCTCGGGTTCTTCGCTGTTCATTGCTGAGAGAGGCAGAGGTGCACGCAACCCGAATCGTCACTTCCTTAGACGGACTCGAGATGGATTTGACTCTGCCGAAGCAAACTTGGCATCTTCGCTCCTCTCTTATCGGCAAATTCAATGCGTCGAATGTGCTTCTCGCTGCGGGCTGCGCCTACGCATCGGGACTGTCTGAAATCGATGTGCAACAAGGCTTGGAGAGAGTCCGCAGTATTCCCGGGCGCATGGAGCTCATTCGCGCAGGCCAGCCCTTCTGCGTCATGGTGGATTATGCTCACACGCCGGATGCCTTGATGAATGTGCTGGATACGCTTCGCTCACTGAGCTTCTCACGGATTCGGATTCTTCTCGGAGCCGGAGGAGACCGCGACCGCGGCAAACGCAGTGAAATGGGGCGAGTCGTTTCCGAGAGAGCCGATGAGGTATTCTTGACAAGTGACAATCCGCGCGGCGAGGACCCCGAAGCCATCATAGATGAGCTTGAGGCTGGACTTCTTCCCGGCACTTTGCGCCATCGCAATACAGAGCGCCGCGCCGCGATGGAGCTGGCTCTGCGAAGCGCTCGCCCGGGCGATGTTGTGTTGATTGCGGGGAAAGGCGCCGAGACGACACAGGAAATTTGCGGCAAGAAATACCCCTTTGACGACCGTCAGATAGCGAGAGAGATTCTTAGCGAGATGGGCTTCGAAGCGTGAAAACACTGACCTTTGGCTTTGGACTCAAGCACTGTGGAGGCCACTTCAAAGGAATTCTCGAGCAGGAAGCGATTCCACCGATTTCCATTGATTCGCGAACGCTGAAATCGGGAGAGATGTTTTGGACTTTGAAAGGAACGCGAGACGGGCAGGCGTTCGTTTTTGATGCCTTGGGTAGAGGTGCCCGCGCCATTGTCGTCAGCGAAGATTGGTGGAAAGAGAATTCGACGGCTGCACAACGAATTGCCGCAGCGTGGATCGTCCCGGACAGGCTCGCCGCGTTGCAGATTCTTGCCAGAGCTTGGCGCAGCGAACTGAAAATACCTCTTATTGCGATCACAGGTTCCAACGCAAAAACAACCACGAAAGAACTCGTCGGTCGAGCACTGGCAGTTAAATATTTCGTGCGGACATCCACCGGAAACCTGAACAACCACATCGGCGTTCCTTTGTCTCTTCTCAGTTTGCGGGCAGAGCATGAGATTTCCGTGATCGAAATGGGCGCCAATCATCTGGGCGAAATCAAGTTCTTGTGCGATATCGCTCAGCCCACGGACGGCCTGATTACATCTATCGGACGCGCTCATCTGGAGGGATTCGGCGATGTCGAGCAGGTGGCTGCGGCCAAGTCGGAACTTTTTCTCTTTCTGGCGGAGAATGGGCGTGCGTTTGTTCCGGTTGAAGATTCTCGCTGTGTCCGCGCGTCGGAAAAAGTCAAACGACGCATCGGTTTTGGCTTCCGCCCAAAACCTGATGGATGGAAAGAGACCTACTATGCGGGCGAGAATCTTCAGATTACCGAAGAAGCTTATCCGATATTTCGATTTAGGGGCACCGAGGTTCGTCTGCATCTTCACGGAAAATTCTGGGCGCGCCCCGCTCTGGCGGCCATGACTATTGCGGCGACCTTCGAAGTGGATGCGGCGGCAGCCGCTGACGCCATCGCCGCATGGCAAGGAACTCCCGGTCGAACTCAACTAAGGAGATTTCAAAATATGACTCTCATTGATGACACCTATAACGCCAACCCGGACAGCATGCGCTGCGCTCTCGAGCTTCTCTGCGACCTTTCGGGCAAGCGTCATATCGCCGTCTTGGGCGATATGGCCGAGCTCGGCCCTCACGCAGAGAAAGAGCATCGCGATCTCGGACGAGACATTGCGCACTTGGGCATCGACAAGCTCTATTGCCTCGGAACCTTGTCAAACATCATGGCCGAAGAAGCGCGCAAGGCGGGTGCCGATGCCTGGCATGCCGAAGGGCGCGAGGAACTCGTTGACCGTTTGCGCAAAGACCTGACTCAGGGCGATACCGTGCTCTTCAAAGCGTCGCGCTGCATGGCCTTTGACGAAGTGATTCACACCCTGACGGCCTGAGAATCATGCTCTATCATCTTCTTCTCCCTTTGCGCGAATATTTTTCGGCGCTGAACCTCTTCCGGTACATCACCTTTCGAGCGGCGGGCGCCACGGTGACGGCCCTCGTTTTGTCCTTCCTGATTGGACCCGCTCTCATTCGCGCGCTGAAACGCCATCAAATCCGCGAAGAAATCCGCCTCGACGGACCTCAGACACATCATGCCAAAGAAGGGACTCCCACGATGGGAGGTCTCATGATCCTCATCGCCGGAGCGGTTCCCACACTGCTATTTGCCAATTTGACCAATTTCTATGTGCTCTTGGGTCTGGTGGCCTTTCTTTGGATGGGACTGATTGGATTCATGGATGATTATCTGAAGGCGATCCAGAAAAAGAAGAAAGGCCTCGTCGCACGCTACAAACTCCTCGGTCAAGTTTCCCTCGGTTTGGTCATAGGCATCTTTCTTCTGACATTTCCCGAGCTCTTCGGAGGGAATTTCGAAGCCCATGTGACAGCAACCACAACGCCATTTCTGAAAAATGTGATGTTCAACTTCGGTGTTTTCTACATTTTGATGGTGGTCTTGGTCGTTGCAGGTACATCGAATGGCGTGAATCTGACCGATGGATTGGACGGGTTGGCCGCGGGCGTCTGTGGCATTTCGGTGGCCGCCTTTGCGCTCATGAGCTATGTCACCGGGCATGTGAAATTCAGCGACTATCTGAATATCATCTATCTGGAGGGTGCCGGTGAGCTTGCGATTTTCTGCGCGGCGCTATTTGGTGCGTGCTTGGGTTTCCTCTGGTTCAACGCTCATCCCGCGCAAGTTTTCATGGGGGACACGGGCGCTCTGGCCCTCGGCGGCGCGCTCGGCGCGATGGCTATCTTGGTGAAAAAGGAATTCTTTCTCATCGTCATCGGCGGAATTTTTGTGATGGAAGCTCTGTCCGTCATCGCTCAGAGATATTATTTCAAATACACAAAGAAGCGATTCGGCACAGGCCGACGCATTTTTCGCATGGCTCCGTTGCATCATCACTTTGAAGAGCTCGGCTGGCCGGAGCCCAAAGTGGTTGTGCGGTTCTGGATCATCCAGATTCTGCTCGTCCTGGTCAGTCTGACCATGTTTAAGGTTCGCTGACCATGCTCTCCTTTTCCGGTCAACGAATCGTGATCATCGGGATGGCACGCAGCGGAATCGGAGCAGCCAAACTTATTAAGCGGCTCGGCGGGACAGTTCTTGTAAGCGACCAAAAAACGAAGGATGAACTGATGGAAGCGATTCCTCTTCTCGAGGCTCAGGATATTGAAACGGAAGTGGGAAATCACCGGCGCGCGGAAACGGAAAGCTGGAATTTGGCCGTCGTCAGTCCCGGTGTTCCCTCAAATCACCCGCTGCTGCGAGAATTCGCCAAGCGCGCAATTCCCGTCTGGAGTGAGTTGGAACTTGCCACTCGAGCCTTGCGTTGTCCGTGGGTGGGTATCACAGGTTCCAACGGAAAAACGACAACCACACTCATGACCGGAGCGATTTTTCGAGAAAGCGGCCGCCAAACAGAAGTCGCGGGAAATATCGGAACGGCTCTTTCCGAGCTCGCCCTCGATTTGCCCGAGCAGGCGATTGTAGTCGTGGAAGTCTCCAGTTTTCAACTCGAATTCTCTCCAAGCGTGAAGCCGGCGGTGGCCGCTTTCCTGAATCTCAGCCCGGATCATTTGGACAGGCACGGAACCATGGAAGCGTATCGAACGGCGAAGTCGCGCCTTCTTGCCAATCAAGATTCGAACGATGTCTTCGTGGCGAACTTCGATGATCCCTATG
>JAZDIW010000251.1:0-15738 GCA_043804575.1 bacterium | reverse complement strand
GCCTATGCTTTCATGCGCGAGACGATGGCTTCGAATTCCCGCTCGAAGTGATGAGGGCCGCGTTCCGATTCCGCGCCGATAAAAGCTTGCATGCACCCATCCGGCATCGGTTCCAGCCGGACCCAAAACTGACGATGAATAACATAGAAGGCCAGAAGAAGCCCCAAGGTCATCACAAGAAAGCCTGCCCAGATGATTTCCCCTCCTCGCTCTTTTCGCAACTGAAGAACGGTGCGCAATTCCTCGGCGGCCACCGGATTCTCAATTTCCAAAAGGTTGAACGAAAATGGCACCTGTTTCTTTAGCGCGCCGTGAAAAGCGAAGTTTTGGAAAAGCACCGTGCTGTCGAGGGGCTCTCCATTTTCCAAAATCTGAAGGCGCACAGCCGGATTGTTCATGTTTGCCGACAGCGAATAATCCTCTCCTGTGGCCCGCCGATAGTCCGGATAGAAACCAAGAACTCTTAGCGAATATCTCCCGCCGAATTTCGCTTCGCCTCCGAACGGCACGGCGACCGTGTCCGTAACTGAGCTGTCCGACGCCTGCAATATCTCGACGAACGCCGTGTCGAAGCTGGCCGCGACGCGCGGCCTGCCGGGTTCATAGGAGCTTTGATAAATGCGCCACCCTTTATGCCGCAATGGATGGTTCACTTCGATATGGTCACGGCGAACAACCTGGCCGTCTTCAAACACCGAGACACTCGCGATATAGTCACGAATGTTGCCGCTGTCGAAATCGGGGTCGAAGCGATTTTTGAGCATGTCCTCAGGAAGCTCCAACCGCTGCGAAGTCCCTCCTTGCCCAAAGAGCTCCACCAGCCAGAATCCGCTTCGCTCGCGCTTTAGAGTGCGCCCAAGAGCCTGCCCCCCCACGAGCACAGTCTGGCCGGGCGCCAGAGGATAGTACTCCACGCGAAAACTGTCCACGCGAAGCTCGAAAGGGATTTCGGACGCTGCAATGATCTCGCCGGGAAAAGCACCCCTCTCCAAATGCCGCCCGCCCAAGCTCGCCAGAAACGCTCCCATCGCCAAGAGAAACATTCCCGAATGAGTGAGTGGAGGCCCAAGACGGGCATACTCTCCCCGCTCTCCACGCCAGAGTCCGCCTGTTTCGCTGCTCTCGTCTCGCCGCTTGAATCGCGCAGGCCAGTTTCCGGCCAGTGCCTCTCGGGAAATTCCAGAAATGGTTGCATGAAGAGGCAGAGAAAGAATCGCCTCTTTGTCCAGACGCGCCGGCCCGGTTCTCAGGCGTCGCAAGACGGCCGGAAATCGCTGGATGAGACAAACGAACAGGCTCAATGCCAACAGGCCAATCAGCAATCGGTACCACGGCGCATGAAAAGGCCGCGTGATGCCGATGTCTCGAAGAAACCGCATTCCTTGCTGACCCAACTTCGTCCAGACAAACTCCGCCCACGATGACGCCGTGGGATTGTCGGGTAGAAATTCTCCAAGAAAGAGCCCCAAAACCGAAATGACTGCCAGAACAATCAGAAGCCATATGGCGAATTTCATCGAAGCTAAAGTAGCCCAGAGACGGGCATAGAGTGGTCGCGAGTCTGTCGGTTTTGTCGCTTTCATGAACGGTAAAGGTTATGCGTTTGGATGTAGGCCTCGACAGCGGGTGGGACGAGGCCGCCAATGGATTCACCCGCAGCCACAAAGCGCCGAATTTCCGTGGAAGAGATGGCGATCTCAGGCGTGTGCAGAATTCGTGCATGTGCCAAGAATCGTTCCGGGGCACGATGAAGCTCAAAGCCTGGCCGGGGCAAGACGGCCACTTGGCAGTCTCGAAAGAGATTCTCCGGCTCTTTCCAGCTCTCGAACTCCAGAAGCACATCCGCGCCGAGGATGAGCCAGCAGTCTTCGCATGAGATCGCCAAGCGCGAACGCACTTTGCGCACCGTGTCAATCGTATAGGCTGGCCCTTCGCTCTCTTCCTCAATCGTCGCCAATTCCATGTTGGGATAGTCGCGAAGGGCTAAACGTACCATTTCGCGCCGATGATGATAGGCGGAAAGATGTTCTGCAGGCTTGTGGGGAGGAAAGGGATTGGGAATTACGAGGATTTGATCAAGGGAAAGCTCCAGAGCTGCCGCCTGTAGCGCGCGAAGATGACCCGTGTGTATGGGATCGAAGGATCCTCCGAAAAGGCCGAGCTTCACAGATTCCTATTGCCCCCGGTTACGAAGGCCGGTCAGGAGCGTCCGCACTTCCATTTCTTCTCTTCTTCCGGGGTATTTCGTCAGGAACTTCTCCAATTCCTCTGTCGCGCGCGGCTGATTCTTCAAAGAGAGGAAGCACTTGGCCTTCAGAAATTGCGCTGCCGGTGCCCAGCGCGTATCATAATAGTCCTCCAAGACCACATCGGTATAGAGCACCGACGAGGCGTATTCCCCCATCTTATAATAGAGAACCGCCGCCGCATACTCTTTGTGGCCAAGCTTGTCGCGGCACTGTTCGATATGTTTTTGGGCATCGAGTTTCAGGGGATGATTCTCAAAATCATCTATCAGGCGCTGAAATTCCGCCAGAGCCTTCGCCGTATATTGCTGGTCCAAAGCGAAGACAGGGGCAAGTCTGAAATAGCTGAGTGCCAAGTGAAATTGTGCTTCTCCCGCTATGGGACTCTGGGGATAGACCTGCCGGATTCGCTCAAACTCATCGGCGGCCGTCAGATAGTCGCGCATCTGAAAATAGGTGAGCCCCAAGTAGAGCTTGACGGAATCTATGATGGCGGAGCCCGAGTAATTCAGGACGATATCTTTCAGGATTTCCTGTGCTTTGAAATAGCGCTCTCTTTGATAGAGATGAAGCGCCTTTCGGAAGCTCTCCTGAGGCCCGGCAATCTCGGCGCGTCGCACCGATTTGCCACACGCCGAGAATAGCATGAATCCGGAAATCCAACAAGCCAAACACAAAGGCAAAAACGCTTTTTTTCTTATCTTCTCTAAGCCCATACGACTCTTCTCATCGGTTAACCTGGTTTGGCAAAAGACGCGGTCATCGGCTTCGAAGGGTGAACAGCAAAAAAAATGAACTGGCAATAGCGGCCACGATAGCCAGTGGAACCATCCAGGCCTGCACGGCTGGAGTCGCCGGCTGCAAGCTATCGGGACTTTGCACTTCCATCGTATCCGATACCGCCATCTGCGCAGGCGGAGGAGCCGACGGCCTATCCGTGGAATCCGGTTGGGCTGCTCCGGCCACGCAACAACAGAGAAAGAATCCGAGAAGGAACGCCTTCATGGGAAATGCAAACAGCCTTTCTTCAGAGACGCCAAGCGAGAGTCACGACGCCGGTGAAGGCTATCGGCGTTCGTTCGCGGTAGATGACGCCGCCGGCCAATTGGAGCACATCGTCCGGAGTGCCAAGCCGGCGGCCCCGTGGCCGCAGCCAATTGGCATCCAAGAGTCCCAGGCCGGCCGTCCATGCCCATCGATTCGAGCGCGAGAATTGTGTGCCTCCGGCCCGAAGGGCTACGGCTCTCAGAGGACGCCATTCGACTCCCGCGTGGGGCTCAAGGAAGGCCTGCTCGGATTTCTGCGTAAGATTCATCACCTGAAAAGATACCGAAAGAGTGGACAGGTTCCACGCCATCGCCGCACTCGTCGTTTGATCCCCGCGCCGGTCGAGCGGGTGCATCGAGAAATGTCCCTCGGGAGGAAATCGGTGATATTGAAATCCCACTGCAACGCTCTTCTGTCGCAAGAGAACGCCGTAGTTGTAGCCGTCACCGATCACGGAGTCGCCCTCATAAAAACGATCTATCCGGCCGCCGATGGCGACTTGTGGATGCGGCCGCAAATTGATCAGGATAGAATTGCGGTAGAGCCCCTGTAGAGGCTCGAAATCAAAAGCCTCATCCGAAGGCAAGCAAGATTCCGGCAGAACAGGCTCCGTCAGAAGCACCGCCAAGATAATCGGAGAACGCTGCACACCCGCTCCATGCGCAAGAAGGCGACTCGTTCGGATGATCTTTTCGGATGTGCTCCATTTCTCGCTTTCCCAAAGCCTCACCATTTGCGCTGCCGCCGCGGGATTTACAAATAGAGTCGCTCGCCATTTTTCCTCGGATTCAAAGAGCATAAGCCCGGCGGGATTCGTGCTCTGAGACTGGATGGAATAGACCAGCGCACCGCTGCTTGCTCCCATAGCAAAGTCGCGCGCCGCCGCGGGATTCGGGATCAAATAGCCCGATGTTACTTCCGCTTGAAGGGCAGCCGGTGCCGCGCAAATTATCAGCACCAAAAGCAACCGGCGCAAAGTCACGAGCTCCCCGGGGAACTCGGCGATTTGCCCTTCTTCCGGCAAAGGAGGATTCCTAAGATGACTCCCAACGCCAGCAACGGCTGTAGCCAAGCGGCAAAGCGAACAGCCAAAGTAATCTCAGAACATAGAGGCAACTCGGCCACCAAGGCGCTCTGGCGTCCCACACCCGCCTGATTCATCGTCCGCCCGGTAGGAGCGATCATTGCCGAGATGCCGGTGTTCGCCGCTCGCGCAATGCTCCTTCGCGTTGTAATCGCTCGCAGACGTGCCAGCGCCAAGTGTTGATACGGCCCTGAGGAATTGCCGTACCAGCCGTCATTGGTCAGATTCACTAAGATGTCGGCTCCCTCGCGCACTAGCCCTGCCGCCACTTCCGGAAAGACGACTTCAAAACAGATCAGGCACCCCACCTTTGTCTGAGGCATGGGCTCAAAGATGGTCAGCGATTTTCCCGGTGCAAATTCCGCTTGACCCAAGCGTATTTTCCCAAGAAAAGGAAAGAGTCGTTGACCGGGGATGCGCTCTCCAAAGGGCACCAGATGAATTTTTGCGTATCGTGGCAATTCGCGAGAATCCGGAGCGATTAGAAACGCTGCATTCAGAGGCAGCCCATTCCTCTCATTTTCGGAATCGTAATCCAGGGCTCCGGTCAAAAGTGGCACACCTACTCTGTTCACCCAGGCATGAATTTCGCCACGAGCCCAGGGTCGAAAACGCAGCGGCACAGGCACCGCTGTTTCAGGCCACACCAAGAAGGCAGGACGGGCAGCCAAAACAATCTCGGACTGTTTTTCATAGAGTGCAATGGTTTCATCGGCGGGCATTTCCCATTTTCGTTCGGCGGGAATGTCTGCCTGGACAACGCCAATGCGAACTTGTCTTGCGTCGCGAAAGCCCGTGAGCCGAATCGCGCCGTAGAGCCACGGAACGATGAACACAGCCAGGCCAATACCAAAGAGCATGCGGCGTGAAGTGCCGCGAAGGCGCAAGGCGAGAAAAAGCAGCGAATTTAGCGTTACAACCCAGAACGAGAGTCCGAAGACATCGGTTAGGTCACAGATTTGACAAGGCAAGAGGAGATTGGCCTGCGAAAGCGCCCAGATCGGCCAGGCGAAACCCATCTCGCCCAATCCAAAGAACATCTCGAAACTTACATAGAGGAAGGGAAGAAGAAGAGCTGCCCATTCTTTTGCCCGCTGCATCGCCCAAGAACAAACGGCAGCCGAAATGCCCCAGATGAGTGCCAGAATGGCCACGGTGGCGAGCATGGAAGCCCAAGTCAGTGCCGGTGGGGCTCCCTTGTTGAGTCCAATCCAATAGCAGATTCCCGCAAAAAAGACGAAGCCCGCCAGATAAGCCCGACCGAAGACTCGGCCCGGAGACTCATGAAAGCATGCCAGGAGAAAAGGAACCAGAGCAATCCATGCCAGAGGAGCCAGCGGCAGAGGCGGGAAGCTGAGAATCCCTAATAGTGCTGCCCAGAGAAAGCCGAACCGTGCCGCAATCTGTTGCACCTTAACTCTCAGTCACCGTCACTTCATGGTTTTCGGCGACGCTCCGGTAGGTCGCCTCGACCAAGGTCATGACCTCGAGAGAGTCTTCGATGGTCGAAATGGGCTTGCGCTTATGTTGAATGCACTGAATGAAGTGATCCACTTCATATTCGAAGGACTTCTTGTAGAGCTCGGCCGGCCGCAGCATCTTCCCCGGAGTGACATTCACAAGTTCCCCATGCATCTGCTTTGTGATTCGCAGCGGATTCAGCGCCGCGGCACCTTCCGTGCCGTGAAAACGCGTATAGGCCAGGCTCTCGTCCGACATGAGCGACCACGAGGTGTCCACGGCCAGTCCGATTCCACCCTGCAAGCGGTAGAAGGCGAAGATGGTGTCTTCGACTTTCTTGCCGGGTAGCGTGCGAGCGGCCGTCGCTGACACGGCCTCCACTTTTGGATTTCCCAAGAGCCAAAGGCAGAGATCGAGCATTTGAATCCCCAAATCCATCATCACGCCGCCCGCCGAAATCTTTGGATCCATGACCCACATCGGGCGCGTCCACTTGTCTTTTTTCTTCAGCCATCCCGCTCGAACATGGGTCATTTTCCCCAGTTCATTGGCCTCAATGAAATTTCTCAGAATCATCGAATCCGGACGGAAGCGGTGATTCATGGCCACCATGAGAAGGCTCTTACTTTCCGCGGCGGCTTTCGCCATGCGCACGGCTTCGCTGCGGCTGCGCGCCGCGGGCTTTTCCAAAAAGACATGCTTGCCCGCCGACAGAGCCGCCAGCGTCAGAGCCATGTGCGAATTCGTCGGCGTGCAAATAAGAACAGCCTCCATCTTCTCGGTTCGAAGAAAATGTTCCGCATCCCGATGAAAGAGGGGAATTTTGTTTTTCTGAGCCACCAGAGCGGCCTTTTTTCTGTCCAGGTCGCAGACCGCCACAAGCTCCACCTCGGAGTGTTTGCGCAATAGCGGGATATGAACAAGCTGTGCAATTCCCCCCACACCCAAGATTCCGATGCCGATTTTTTTTGCCATTCGGACTACGAATATGTTAATGGATTTTCGAGATGTGCATCCAGATAGTTTTGCAGCAAGACAACGGCAGCCGCCATGTCCAGGCGACCGCGCTGCTGCTTCTCGGATAAGCCCATGGCTCGCGCCGTCCGACTCACCTCTTGAGTGGTCCAGCGCTCATCCCAGCGCCGGACGGAAATATCCGCCGCTTCAAGGCGTCGAATGAAGGCATCCACCTCGGTGGCCTTGGGTCCGACCTGGCCGCGAAGGGTAAGCGGATAGCCGACGACGACATGGCGAATGTCTTTCTCCCCCAATAATTGCTTGAGCCGAACAATGGTTGCCGCACCTTCATTGGCCCATGCTGCAAGTCCCACGGCCAGACGCTCGGACTCATCCGAAATCGCCAGGCCGATTCGCCGAGTGCCGTAGTCAATTCCGAGCAAACGCGGCAATCGTTACGACTCCTCTCGGAGGGGTTTCTTCAACGCCTCCTTCAGAAGTTTTCCGGGTTTGAAATGAGTCTTGCGACGCGCGGCGACATAAATCACTTCATTCGTCTTCGGATTGCGCGCCTTGGGCTTGGGCTTGGTCTTCTTCACCTCGAAGACTCCAAAATCACGGACCTCAATACGACACTCTTCGTCAGCCTCGGCCATGATTTCCCGCAAGGTTGTGAAGACGTCGTTGACGATTTTGCCAACCGTGTCGGGTCTCTCGTTGCTCTTTTGGGCGACTCTCTCGACAACATCTTTCTTGATAAAAGTACGCATGAAACCTCCTGGAGCGTTTGCTCAGGCTTGGGGGGGGCAGGACGCCTATTTCTCTTCTTGGTTTGTGATGTCTTCGCCGATGCGTTCTACATGGAAGATATTTCGAATACCCATGACCCGGCGCATGATCCGTGTCAGATGGGGCAAGGATTTTACCTCGAGAACGATGTGGCCGACGCTGATGGCATCCTCTTTCTTCATCTCGAGGTGAATGATATTCACATCCTGTGAGGCAATCGCCTCGGTGATGTCCCGCAGCAGATTCTTGCGGTCTTCGGCCATGATGCGAATGCGCACATTGAAATGGGTGTCGCGCTCCACATCCCATTCGACGGGAATGTTTCGCTGAGGTTGCCGCATCAGCTCCGAGATGTTGGGACAATCGAGACGGTGAATGGAAATGCCGCGCCCCATCGTGATGAATCCCGTAATCCGGTCTCCGGGCAGAGGTTGACAGCACCGACCGAAATGCACGGCGACATTTTCGAGCCCGTGAATGCGGACTCCCGTCGGCGTGCTCTTCCCCTTGCGCAGGACGCGGGTCAGAAGCGATTCCGTAACCTCGGGCTGGTCACTGGGGATGAGCTTTCGAATGATATTGGGCACGGCAATGTCGCCGGAGCCCACGGCGGCGTAGAAAGCGGGCAGCTCACCATGACCGAAGGAGTGGGCTACCTCTTCCAGTTCCTTCTCGGATTTTCGAAGATGCAGCTTTCCCAGCTCGCGCTGGACAATCTCCTTCCCCAAGCGAATGGATTCCTCATAGTGTTGCTCTTTGAGCCACCGCTTGATCTTGGAGCGTGCACGCGTCGTTACGACGAACTTAAGCCAATCGAGATTCGGTCGTTGGTTGGCCGATGTGATAATCTCAACGACATCTCCCGATTTCAGCGGCTGAGATAATGGACAGATTTGGCCGTTCATTTTGGCCGCCATCGCATGCAGCCCTATGCCGGTATGGACGGCAAAGGCAAAATCCACGGGCGTCGCTCGCCGGGGAAGGGTGATAAGTTTTCCACGAGGGGTGAAGACAAAGATCTCGTCCTGGAAGAGATTGATCTTCAGGTTCTCAAGAAATTCGCCCGAGGTCGCACTCTCGCCCTGAGAATCCAGAAGCTGGCGTATCTCGGCCAGTTGTCGGTCGAATTTGTCTTGATGGGAAGCCCCCTCCTTGTATTGCCAGTGAGCCGCTATCCCGTATTCGGCGGTCCGTTCCATTTCTTCCGTGCGAATCTGGACTTCCACTCGGCGGCCCTCGGGTCCAAACACCTTCGTATGCAATGACTGATACCCGTTGAGCTTCGGCGTGGCGATATGGTCGGTGAACTTGTCCTGTAGCGGCATGAAGAGCGAATGGACGACTCCGAGAGCGAAATAGCAGTCCTTCACCTCTTGAACGATGATGCGGATGGCAATCAGGTCAAGGATTTCATCAAAAGAATAGCCGCGAATATGAATCTTATTGAAGATGCTGTAGAGGTGTTTGACCCGGCCAAAGACCCGGCCCTTGAGCCCCATACGCTCAAGTTCCTGCTTGATGGGCCCTATCACTTCCTGCACCATGGCTTCCCGTTCCTCGCGCTTCCACGCGACCTTTTGCGCCAGCTCTCGATAGGCGCGCGGCTCCAACACCTTGAAAGCCAAGTCTTCGAGCTCCCATTTGAAACGGCCGATTCCCATGCGGTGTGCCAGCGGCGCATAGACATCGCGCGTCTCCAAAGCGATGCGTTCCTGCGCCTTGCGAGGCAGGTGCGAAATGGTCTCCATGTTATGGATTCGATCCGCGAACTTGATGAGGATCACCCGGAGATCTTTCGACATGGAAAGCAGCATCTTATGGAAGTTGGATGCCTGCTTTTCTTCCGTGGATTCATATTTCAGTTCGGGGATTTTGGTGACACCGTCCACCAGCATCGCGATCGTCTCGCCGAAGTCCTTGCGCAAGGTGTCGAGAGTGACCGGCCTGTCTTCCACCACATCATGCAGCAGCCCTGCCGCAATGGTCGTATCGTCCATTCCGATTTCCGCCAAGAGCTGGGCGACCGCCGTCAAATGAACAATATAGGGTTCACCGGACCGACGAAACTGCCCCTGGTGCGCCTCATAGGCAAAGCGAAACGCCCTATCCAGCAACGCGACATCCGTATCCGTCCAGTGAGACAGGGCCAAGCGCACAATCTCCCCAAACTCCTCGCGCTGCACCGGCTCCATCTTCTGATAGAACGGATCCGTTAGGAGTTGCTCCAGTGGCTCGGCCCTTGGGGCCGTGATGGCTTCTATGGATTGGCCGGAGAACATGGGGTACAGGAACTCTCGATTCTAAAAGGGCTGCTCGGTACCATCCGGAGCGATGGGCTCGTCTTCATCCGGAGTGGGAGGAACCTCACCGGCCATATTGTTGAATTGCGCATACTCTTTGACGAAACTGAGAACAAAACTGCGTGTGGGGCCGTTGCGATTCTTGGCGACGATGATTTCGGCCGTCCCTTCGACATCGTATTCTCTGTTTTGGAACTTGTACTTCTTGCCTTTGTAGAGATCCGGGTAAAGCGCCGGCCGATAGACAAAAAGGACCACATCCGCATCTTGTTCAATCGCACCCGAGTCACGCAAGTCCGACAGCATGGGCTTGTGTTCACCGCCGCGATGTTCCGGACCGCGCGAAAGCTGAGAGAGCACGACGACCGGAAGTCGCAATTCTTTCGCCAGCTTCTTCATCGAAGCGCTGACATAGGCAATCCACTGCTGTTGATTGTCCACCGGCTTCGGAGGTTGAACGAGCTGCAAGTAATCCAGAACGACGAGCCCGATGTGATGTTGCATCCAGAGCTGCCGCGCGCGTGCGCGAATCTCGGTCATCCCGATTCCCGGCGTATCATCAATATAGACCGGCAAGTCCGAGAGGCGGGCACACGAATCCGAGAGCCTCAGCATCTCCTCATCTCGAAGTCGCGCACTCGAGCGCAATCGTTGACCGTGAATATGCGCGTCGCCCGACAGCAGGCGCATGGCAATCTGCCGCCGATCCATTTCCAAAGAGAAGAAGACAACGCCTTTTTCATACAAGCCGGCCGCATTATGGGCGATATTCAGCGCCAGTGCGGTTTTCCCCATGGACGGACGCGCGGCAATGATAATCAGTTCGCTGTCTTGAAAACCGGTCGTGATGTCGTCCAAGTCATGGAAGCCCGTGCCGACACCCGTGACATATCCCCCGCGCTTCTTGACGGTATCGATTTGCCCCAGGGTTTCGTGCATCACGGCGCGGATGGTTTCCGGCCCGCCGAAACGGCGCTGGCCGATCAGTTGCATGAGCTGCGTCTGCAGCCTCTCCAGAAGTTCCTCGGAGCGCGCGTCGGCCTCATAACCGGCACCGGCCATCTCGGCGGAGAGCGCAATGATGCGGCGCAAAACAGCCTTTTCCAACACATGCTGCGCGTAGTATTCGATGCTGGCCGAACTGGGAACCGCCTCGGTAAGTTCCGAGAGGTAGAGCTCGCCCCCGATCTCCTCCAATTTTCCCATTCGGCGCAAGGCCTCCGTCATCGTCAGAAGATCAATGGGCTGATGTTCGCTATCGAGCTCGGCCATCCCCAGGAAGATGGTGGCGTGCGCGGGCCGGTAGAAACAGGCGGCATCGAGCACATCCCGAATGCGCACGAAACTGTCGGAGTCAATCATCACCGCCCCGAGAACCGCCCGCTCCATTTCGAGCGCCTGAGGAGGGATGCGTCCCCCGATTTCCTGCATGACGGGACTTCGGACGGGTTCGACACTCATCGGATCTTACCAGGCAGGTTGCATTTCATCATAGAGCCGGCGAAGCAGAGCGAAATCCTGCTGCCCCCAGTGGGTCTCGCTCGCATTTCTCAAATAATAGGCCGTATGATAGGTGACCAAGATTTGTGTTCCTTCCCAAGAAAAGAGGCGTCCACGCAGAGCCTTCATGCTCTCCTTCACGCCTAAAAGCACTTGCACGGCAAATCGCCCCAGGCAAACAAGAAAATAAGGTCGCAGGATGGACAATTGCGTCAATAGATAGGGCTTGCAAGTCTCGATCTCCAGAGGGTCGGGATCGCGATTCTCGGGAGGGCGGCATTTCAACACATTGCAGATGTAGATGTCATCGCGACTGAATCCGACTTCACTCAAAAGCTCGTCAAGGAGTTTTCCGGCGCGGCCAACAAAAGGGAGTCCCTGCAAATCTTCTTCCCGCCCCGGGGCCTCTCCCACAAAGACGATTTTCGCCTCGGGATTCCCCACGCCGAAGACGAATTTCGTGCGCGTATGCCCGAGCGGACAGCGCGTGCAGTCATGAATTTGCCTTTCGAAATCCGCCAGCGATGATGGCAAAGGTGTCAAGGCTCCACGGAGAATATGCAGTCTTTTCTCCGCAGTTTTGGGCGGCAAAAAGACTTCGTCTTCAAAAAGAGACTGCTGCTCGAAATAGCGCTTCGCAAGTTCCCGCGCTTGACCCGTTGGATGGATATCCTTCACGATGTCGGCGCCTTCTTCGATTTGCCCCGGTAGAACCTTCTGCGAGGCTTGTGAGCGGGCTTGAACTCCTTCTGGCTCGTTGTTTCCACAGGTTCTGTCTCCGCTTTCACTTTGACAGGTTCTTCATGCCAAAGCCGTGCGATATGCTCCACAATCGTGCGCGCAACCTCCCGCTTGGAAAGCAATGGGAGACTCTCCACTTGCCCGTCACGACCGATCAACATCACTTCATTGGTCTCTGTGCCAAAACCCGAGCCCTCGCGCATGGGATTATTGGCCACGACAAGATCCAGCCTCTTGCTCTGCAATTTCCTCAAGGCATTTTCGAGGAGATTCTCGGTCTCCAAGGCGAAGCCGACGAAAATCTGCTTCGGTTTGGTACGCGGTAGACTTGCCAGAATGTCTTCCGTGCGTTTGAGAGGAATTTGCAGTGACGGTTGTTCCTTCCGAATTTTCGAGGGCGAGATTTCCGAAAATCGGTAATCGGCGACCGCGGCGGCCATCAGAACGATGTCAGCGGTCCTTGCTTCTTCTCTCACGGCTTGAGCCATTTGCGCCGCGCTGACGACGGGATGCAAGAGCACGCCGGCCGGTGGCACAACCTCCGTCGGCCCATGCACCAAAACCACCTCCGCGCCGCGTTCGCGCGCCTCTTCAGCGAGAGCAAATCCCATGCGGCCCGTGGAGCGATTCGTCAAAATGCGCACGGGGTCCCACGCCTCTTCGGTGCGGCCCGCCGTCACCAAGACTCGCAAGCCGCGCAAGTCCCGCGGCGTCGTCAAAAGCTCGGAAACCTCGCGGAAGATATCGTCGGGCTCCTGCATCCGGCCCATGCCCGCCTCTTCGCCCGGGCGAGCCATCTCTCCTTCTTGCGGCTCCAAAATATAGTAGCCGCGCGCGCGCAATTTTCGCAGATTCTCTTGCGTGGCGATGTTCGCCCACATACGATGATTCATGGCGGGAGCCAGAACGCGCGTTCGCTCAAAGGTAAGCATCGTCGTCGTCAGCAAATCGTCCGCCAAACCTGCCGCCAACTTCGCAATGTGATTGGCGGTCACCGGTGCCACCAGAGCGAGCTCCGCCCAGGTGGCCAGCTCGGTATGCCACGGTGAAAAGTTGCGCCCCTCCGGAAATAGTTCGGTGTAGACGGGCTTGGCTGTCAAAGTCTCAAAGGTGAGAGGAGTCACAAATTTCGTCGCGGCCGAGGTCATCACGACCTGCACTTCAGCCCCCGCTTTGACAAAGAGGCGGCAAAGATAGGCCGACTTGTAGGCCGCAATGCCTCCCGTAATCCCAAGCAAAATGCGATGACCCGATAAGTCCGGCGCCTGATTATTCTTCATAATGCCACTTCACTTTGTCACCAGCCATTTCTCGCATCGCCTGAATCGGGGGTTTCTCGAAATGCAATTGAATGCGCTCCTCGGGCTCAGCCACAACAGGGATCTCATCTTCATCGCCCAAATTCTCGCTCGCCTGCTGCTCCATCATCTCGGTCTGGCCCAGCGCGCGGTCGATTTGGCGCTTCTGCAGCTCGCCAATTTGGCGTGCCCGCTTGGAGACGATGAGAATCGCCTCGTAGATGTTCTCGGCCTTCCCTTCGAAATCCTCGGAGAGAAAGGCTCGCTTTTCCGTTTTTTCTTTGTCCATCTCTTTCGTTTCACTCCGTGTGAAATAGTGCCTTGCGGCTATTTCTATTTTTTCTCTGTCAGCGTTCAATCTCGCATACCGAAGAATCCATAAAAGCCGAACAGACCATAAAGCCCGTAGAGCTCCGGAGTCCCCAAAATCGAGCCCAGAATCCCAAAGAATCCAAGAAAACCAAGATAACCGAGATTTCTCTTTTTCATTTTACCACCTCACGAACCGCCCGTCATCGGCGGCTCCCTCGAGTTTCTTCACTTTCCCTTCCAGCCAACCGATTCTTTCGACTTCGCTCGCATTCATTTCGGGCACATAGGGTTTGATGTCCAGTAGCGGCGTTCCGTCAATCATATCCAAATCGCGAATATGAAGCACATTCCCCTGAATAACGACGAGCCGCACGACGGAAATGCCGATCGGGTTTGGCCGCGATGGCGCGCGCGTGGCAAAAACGCCGTGCTCTTTGTCATCCAGATAGGGTTTGACCTGCAGCGAATATCCTTTGCTCAAATGAAAGTGATAGACGAGCACAATATGCGAAAAGCCTTCGAGGTCTTTCAAGCCCTCCACATACTCCGGAAAAATATCAACGGTTCCCTCCGCTCCCTTCCCGGCTTTTGGCTGTATCGGCGTCCCCTCCGGCTCCTTGAAGGGAGAATGAATGACGCCGATGGGAAGATATCCTATTTGCGACATATCCATTATTCCAACCAAGCCAAGAAATCAAGAATCAAAAACGCACGAATAGTGTTATCACGCCTTCCATAGTGCAGATCCTCGCCGTGCATAATTTTGTGGCGATTGAACGCAAAAGGTGTCCTCAAAGGCTGGCCCGCCTTCGCTGTCTGGAAAAGAATATTGAGAAAAAGATTGCTCGCAGAATCCAATGCTCTAATGAGAGATGGCTCCGATTGGAAACATGCTTTTAGCCTGTCGCCTTTATATGTCCTTTTCAAAAGATGGTAATCAATTCCTCTTTGCCTCATAAATTCGCTTTGTATGCCGTCAATCTGGGCAATCAATGCGGGTATTACCATATTAGAAGCATTCGTACCAGTTCGTGCTCCTACTATTGTCGAAACGCAATCTCTAAATATCTTCATTCTTGGTTTGTATAAGGCATTTGATTTCCAGCCGTCTACGAGTTCTGATAACGCGGCACATTCATTAGAATAGAAATGATCTACAAATAGTCTATTTATGGCTCGTCTCTGATTGCATTTTCTTTTGCCAATTTCCGCAACTTCAAAGAGAAAATCCGCTGGCAGAGACGGCGTTAGAAGCCACTTATACCTTACCAGGATTTCATAGGCCTCTCTATCAGAAGCTCTGTAGTGTTCTTTAAATTGTCGCCAGAGCAGGACAAAAGGATTAAGTAGCGTCCTATTGCTCTCAAGCCAAATCTTCCAAGCCTCAGCGAGAGGTTTGAGGAATTCGAGTGTGAATTTATCTGCTTCTTTTTGAGATGTCTGAATTCCTCTGTGAATAGTAGCAGCGAGCTTCTCTATCCACTCTTGACGATATTTCCCTACTGCCTCCCTGAAGTTGTCAAAGAATTCTAAGTCGCTCCCTTCCTCGAAATGCTTAAATATGTTTTGCTCTTGCCGTATGAACTGTCTTCCAAGCTCTCTCAGTTCACTGTCGGAAACTCCGCCAAAATCTTGAAAATGCTCCTTACCAAAGACAAACTGATTTTGAAGCAACCGCGCAGTAAATTCTCTTCCGCTCGGAGCCTTTTGCAGGAGGTTGGAGGCAAATTCTATGTCCCCCAGCATGATGGATCTAAATTGCCTGCCTTCAAAGTCTCTTGAATTCCTTCCGTTGTTCACGATTCAGGATCGCAATTCTGTCATCCGACTGACCTACTCCTTTTGGCCTGCGGTAAGTGCGATTTGTGGAATTTTCTCGGCAAGCAAAGACACCACTCTTTCCAGCGAATCATTCACAACGCGAATATCGAACTTGGGCGCGAGGGCCAATTCCATCTCCACGCGTTCGAGGCGGTGCTGCATTTCTTCGGGCGAATCGGTCA
>JAZDIW010000250.1:0-2866 GCA_043804575.1 bacterium | reverse complement strand
CGACGGGATTTCATCCGGAACTCACGGACGATTTGCGCGTGCAGCAGTATTTTTTGTCGCTCTTTTAGAATGCCGGGCGGGTCTGGAGACCCACCACGGCGAGAAATTCGCTGGCACACCCGCCACGGCGAGGGATTCGTTGGCGCCACCCGCCACGGCGAGAATGCAACTCTTCGCCGTTGTGGCTCTCCAGAGCCGCAATGGCGCCATCGTGGGTCTGGAGACCCTCGACGGCGACTTAAATTCTTGAAAGGATGCTATGGAAAAGGCAATTCGTATTCTGAGTCTCTTTATTCTTCTCTTCATCATCGGCTGTGGCGAACGCAATGCGGCGGATATTCCGGGGCCGTTTCGGCTTCTTGGCAGGTTCCAAACGCGCGGGTGGCCGTTTGATGTCGCGGTCGGCGATACGGTCGCTGTCGTGGCTGACGATGAAGCTGGAGTGGCGATTGTGGATATTCGCAATCCCGCGGCAATGGATACTTTTTACACTCTTCCAGCCACCGGCTACAATTATCGCGTAACGCTGTGCATCCTTTCGGTCGAGAACGGCGTTTTCGGGCCCTACAATCCGACGACCGGCGGGCCGCCGCTCTATCACCTCGCGGACGGTTCCTTCGCCAGCGGTGGCTTCCGCAATTCGAGCGAGGTCTATAAGATGGAACTCGTCTCGAAGCCCGACACACTTCAGCTTTTTGCAAGTGACAAGACAACCAGCGACGGCTTTGTGGGATTCACGCTGGCGAGAGCCGGGGACCACTGGGACGAAATTGACAACCTGCAAAACTACACGGCGGGCGGGCACAAAATTTACGGTTTCGCGCTCTCGGGGGATTTGGCGGCGCTTTGCTTCGATGAGCTTGGCATTGTGATTCGCAATTGGCGCACATCGCAAAACATCGTCTGGATGGACACGCCGGGCGGGGCGCACGATGCGGTTTGGGTGGGCGACTACATCTATGTGGCGGATTACGGCAATGGCGTTCAGGTGATTGACGCCACGACTCTCGAAAGCGCGCATATCGTGGCGTCGGTCATGCCGCCGGGCTCGTCGCGCTTGGATCGCATCGCCGCGGATGGCGGATATTTGTTCGTCCTCGACTCGAATGACGGCATTTATGTTCTTGACATTTCCACGCCGAATTCGCCGCAGTATTTGCAGCTACTCGAGACGCCCTCACCGAATGCGGTTGTCGCCAAGGATGGCAAAGTCTATGTCGCCGACAGCTATAGTGGATTGCTTGTGTATGGGATAGGATAAACGGATTGCGAAGGAGGGGTGGCCATGAAGCGGTTCGCGTGCATCGTTTGCTGTCTATTGATTCTCGGCGCATCTTCGAGTGTTGCCGCACCACCGCTGCAGTTCGGCATCTCCGGAGTAGTCATTTTTGATGCTGCCACCATAGACACGACGATTTTGATAGTGCCGGGGAAACAGGATTCTGGCAAGTGTGATGTTAAGCCGGCAGAGAAGCATCGGGGATACATTCAATATCCTGTGTTATTGGCAGCCGGAGAAAACGGAGAGGCTTACGCGGCAGTCTATGCGAATTTGCCGCCGACATACGATGCGAATTTGGTGGGCCGCCTGAATCCTTCCGAGCCGCCATTTATTCCCCTCGATACTCTGCGGAGCTACGGATTCAACCCCACCGATGTCTTTCCCGACGGGCGCGGTGGGATTTTTGCTTTTGAAGGCAGGCGTTTGGGCAAGCCGGGCCGTGGCCAATATACCGGTTTCATCCGCCATTTCCCTCGGGAGAAATCGGCGGCGGAATATGATGTTTATCGCCCGCGAGAATCGGCTTTGATGTTGTTGAAATATGCCACTCTAATCGCGCACAGACGAGGCTGGATTGCCTCCGTGTTCTCGCGCGATGAAGGCGACAAGGAGTATCTTGTCCTCCAATGCCGGAAGCTCCGGTCACCCTATACGGTGGAAATCCCAATCACAGGCCCGGTGCCTCCGGTGGAAGCGCATCCACATGGCGCATCCAGTTTCAAAGCGGATCGAAAAGGGAATCTGTTCGTTCTATGGCAAGAATGGAATGAAACGACACTAAATCCTGGCCGATTTCCAAGAATGGGCAGGAGCTCCGCTCCTCTACGGATTGCGAAATTCACGGCGCGCGGCAAGCCTTGTTGGCAAGGGCAATATCGGACGGTCACCGAAACCGTGCCGGTCAATTTCTCCGATTGGCAAACCTGCGTTCCGGATAATCGCGGCGGTGTCTATGTCACCTGGTCCGCGCCATGCGATACGGCAAAATGCGTTCTGCTTCAAGCATTTGACAAAAAGGGACAGGCTCGCTGGGAAAATCCCCTTGTGATCGCGAAAGGAACGAACCTCGCCAATGTGCAAGCTCTCTCGGATGAGAAAGGCGGAATCGTTGTTGTTTGGATTGATTGGGGAGAGGTGGGAGCCAGTCTCAAAATGCAGCGAATGGACTCTCGCGGTGAATTGCTGCTCGGAAACGAAGGCATGGCACTCACACCATTCTTTCGAGATCTGACGCGCATCTCGCGCCCCGAACCCGACGGGAAGGGAGGTTTCTACATTACTTGGCTGAATGCGAAAGATAAGAGCAATCAGCTTTTGCAGGGGATTCACATGAACTGTGATGGCACGCGGCCCGAGAACTACTGGGATCCGATAAGTGAGCCTCTCTACGAAGGCGGCAAGGACATCGAGTATCAGTCCTGGAACATCGCCGCGGATGGAAAAGGAGGTTGTTGGTTCGGTTGGGTCGAAGAGGGCAGGCGGGCGAAGGCGAATCACATTTTGGCAGAATAGATACGGCATTCTGGAACGGATAGAGAAGCCCCGACCGAGATTTCGGTCGGGGCAATTTATTTTCTCAGAGTT
>JAZDIW010000249.1:0-8774 GCA_043804575.1 bacterium | reverse complement strand
GTCGGCTGCAAGCAGCCGACCCTTTTGATGTCTGGGGACCGGTGATTGGTCGGCCTCCGGAGGACTCCCGGGAGGGACGGTTCTTTGTTGACATCGGACGCATGGTGTAGTATATTACTATGTCGGCAACAGCCGGGTTGGAATAAGGGCGGTTGTAAGAGCAACAGACCCTCCATGGCCCGGACAGGTCTCCTGACCTGCCGAAAACAGGGACAAAGAAGAAAAGGAAGGTGAACCATGCGAATCGCATCCACGGTTCTGCTCTTGCTCACTTTTGCGGGAGTGAGCTTCGGGCAGGTCTCAGCGCCTCGCCGTGATTTGGGCCCGGGCGCATACAACTCTGATGGGACTCCCTTAGCTAAGGCGATCGAGGGCGAGGAGTGGGTGCCGGGGCATCTTATCGTGAATCTCAAGGCATCAGCTGGCGCGGCAATCCCGGTGACGCTGGACGATGGCATCGTCTCGATGGGGATTCCTTCCCTTGACGGACTTCTTGCAGCCTACCGAATCTATGAAGCGAAAAGGCTTGTGCCGGACGAGATACTCTCCCGACTTGAGTTCTCGCCTGATTTCGGTCGCCTCTATCTCTTGAGTTTTCCGATAACGACTGATGTGCTTTCTATGCGCGCCGACTTCGAGGCGAATCCGTATGTGCAATATGCCGAACCGGACCTTCTGCGCAGAATCCTTCGTAATCCAAATGACCCACTGTGGTCCAATCAGTGGGACAAGATTCGAATGGCGTGTGATGTGGCCTGGGACTATACGACCGGCGATTCGACAATCATCGTTTGCGCGATTGACACGGGAACCGATTGGAATCATCCCGATCTGACGCCCAATTTATGGGTGAATCCCGGCGAGGATCTCGACGGAGACGGGGTGCCTTGGGACTATGAGGATCTCTGTGGAGACCAGGATGACATTGACCGAGTGGATAACGATGGCAACGGCTATGTGGATGACCTGATTGGTTGGGATTTTATAGACAATATCAGCGGATGCGCGGCTTGGGAGGACTGTGATGAGGAGGACATGAATCCCTTCGGTCTGGAGCCACACGGAACGCACTGTTTGGGGCTTATGGCCGCGCGAGGAGACAATGCGACGGGTGTCACTGGTGCAGGCTGGACACTAACCGGCATGGCAATCCGCGCAGGCTATCTTGCGAGCGACGGTTGGGCCTATATGCCTTTGAGTGCCACGCTTCCCGCTATCTACTACGCTGCGGCGATGGGAGCGAAGGTCATCGTCATGCCGTATGGAGGGCCAGCCGAGAGTTCATCCGAACGGGAAGCAGTCCAATGGGCTTGGAACCACGGCTGCCTCCTTTTTGGCGCTGCAGGCAACGAAGCGAGCGAGCAGATGTTGTATCCTGCCTGCCATCCTCATGTGATGTCCGTCGCCTCGACTGACAATGGAGACCACCTTTCATCCTGGTCCAACCGTGGCACCTGGTTGGACATTTGTGCCCCGGGTGGACCTCCAGGCTGTTGGTCCACAATCATTGATGGCTATGGAGGTTCCGCATGGCAGGGAACCTCAATGGCTTGTGCCAACGCCGGAGGAACGGCGGCGCTTGTCTGGGGGGTGATGCCGGAGCTGACCAACGACGAAATGGATTCCCTCATCATGAGTACCTGTGACGATATCACCGCACAGAATCCGGGAATTGACCCCGAGAAACTCGGCGCCGGGCGTATCAGTGCGTCGAATATGCTCGCCACTCGCTTCCCTCGACTGTCTGTCCAGGAAGTTGTCGTTTCCGGAGACAACGACGGTGATGGACGGCTCGAGCGCAATGAGACAGCGAACCTGATTCTCACGCTCAGGAACGAAGAGGGCTGGACGGCGGCAATTGATATTCGAGGTCGGGCCAGCACGGATGATCCACATTTGACCGTTACTCAGGACTCAGTCTATTTTGGCGATCTACTGCCCGGAGAAGAAACGGACAATAGCGCATTTCCGATCGAGATTTCCGCAGACAGCATGATTGAACAGGCCTATTGGGCAGACTTCACGCTTGATTTGACCACGGCGACGGGATATGAGGCGACTCTGGACTTCCAACTGAGAATCGAATGGTCTCTGCTGCTTGTGGACGACGATGCAGGAAACATCTACGATACAAAATATGCGGCAGATTTCGATTGTCTCGGTGTCGTTTTCGAAAAATGGGATGTTGAGGCGCAGGGCTCTCCCGATGCCGGGATGCTGTCAGGTTGCGGCGAGGTATTCTGGATATGCGGCAATGAAGAAAGCGCGACGCTTACCGATGAAGATCAGGCCAATCTGGCGGCGTTTTTGGACGCTGGCGGAAAACTGGCTTTAATTGGACGCCTGATCGATCGCGATCTATACGACGAACCATTCTATGCCGATTATCTCCATTGCGCGACGGAAGGTCTCGATTCGGCAGGAATTTACCAGCAACTCTCGGGAGTGCCGGGGGACGAGATTTCGGACGGCACAAGTTTGCTGCTTGCTGGAACCTGCTCCGATAATGGCAACACGGTTCAATCGTGCATCCTTCCGATGGGCGGCGCGTCGGCAGTGTACACTTACGATGGCGGCCATGGCATCGCTGCCATCAAATATGGGGATTCGACGACCTACCAGATCGTCTATTGCGCCTTTGCTTTGGAAGCGGCCTGCGGCAGCAATATGACTGACCATCATCGAGTAGTCGTTGGACGAATTGTCCAATGGTTCCGCAACCCACCGCCACCACCGCGCATTGTCGGCTATGTGACTTTGATTTCGCCACCGGGGCCGCCGAATTGGGGCTACCGCTTGCACTGGGTCAGCGGAGCCGTGTCGCGCCTTGTATTCACCGACTTCTGCTCCGGCACGATAGGCGCGGTGGGCGGAAATGCCGAAAGCATGGGATGGACAATGTCAAACTACGCGGATTCGATCTTCTTTGCGGCCGGTGCACCTCTGACCTCCGGGTATCTTGACACCTTCTGGCTCTCGCATCCCTATTGCAGTGATGTCGTGACTTGGACGGCCGGCGACAGCTCGGGAACGATTGAAGGCCCATTACCGGTGGAACTTACTACCTTCGAAGCTCTCGGCGGTGACGGACAAGTGACACTTCACTGGCGGACGGAAAGCGAACTCGACAACGATCATTTCGTTCTTCATAAGCGAAAAGCAGGAGAAGAGAACTTCCACACTCTCGCGCAAGTCTCTGGCCACGGGACGACCACGGAACCGCACGATTATGAATTCGTGGACCGCTGGGTGCAGAATGGCGTTACCTACGAATACCGGATTTCGGATGTGGATATGACGGGTCGGGAGACGGTTCATGAGCAGATTGCTTCGGCTACACCTTTTCATAGTGCCGTGCCGCTCGAATTCGCCCTGCATCCAAACTGGCCCAATCCCTTCAATCCTAAGACGACGATTCGGTATGATGTGAAGGAAACAGGACTCGTTACTTTGAAGGTCTTCGATCTGCTTGGCCGCGAGGTGGCAACACTCGTGAAAGATGAGATTCCGGCGGGCTCTCAGGTGGTGATTTGGGACGCGATGGAGCTGCCGTCAGGCATCTACTTGTGCCGAATGGAAGCGCAAGGGTTTGCGCAGACACGCAAGCTTCTCTTGGTGAAATAATTCTGGACGAGCATGTTGGGTCGGCTGCAAGCAGCCGACACCGCATGAATTCCGGCCAGGCCCGTGAACCTGGGTCGGCGGATCACGGGCGGGTGAGGGTACCTGCCACGGCGGGAAAAGAAGTGAAATGAGAAGGAGATAGAACGACGCGAACACAGTATTTGAGACCCTGTAGGCCCGACAACATGCTCTGCAAGATACCCCGCAAGATGCCCTACAAGATACACAACAGTATGCCCAACAAGTTGGGCGCTACGATGATGCTGGTCACGCTGGCGGTGGGGATCGGGCCGGCTTTGGCAGCTCCGGGATTCACTTTCCTGCAAATCGGCGTGGGGGCGCGGGAAGGGGCGATGGGTGGTGTTGGAGCCGCGCTGTCGCAGGGGCCGGCGGCGGCCTATTTCAATCCAGCCAATTTGGCGATGGGAGATCGGGGCGGCGCGCTGCTCATGCTGAATCGCCATTTTGCCGACATCACCAGCCAATATGCCGCCGTCACGGCGCGCTCCGGGCCTTGGGCTTTCACACCGCACTACCTCGGCACGACCGTCCCGGACATTGAGCTGCGGGACAGGCCGTCGCAAGAGCCAATCGCGCTTTTCGACAGTCGTAACGCGGCACTCGGACTCTCCATCGGGCACCGCTTGCCTCTTGGGCTGCATGCCGGTGTGACTGTAAATTATTTATGGGAAAAGATTTATACCGAGTCCAGCGATGCTTGGGCCTTTGATTTTGGTGCACTTTGGATACCCCCGTTCACGGGGCTCAGACTGGGTGCAGCGATCCAGAACATCGGGAAGGCAAGCAAGTTCGTGGCTGAATCGCCCGATTTGCCGATGCTTTTTCGGGGTGGCGCGAGTTTCAAAAGGCTCTTTGGCCCGATAGGAAGTGCAACGGTCGCGGCAGATTGGGTGGCTGTCAAAGACCAATCTCCTGAACAACGCTTCGGGGTCGAGCTCGCCACCCTGCAAATTCTCCGTCTGCGGGGAGGTTTTGTGTCAGGCGTTGAAGCGACCCAGTTCACGGCGGGCTTCGGATTGGCCTACAAGGGTTTTCAATTCGACTATGCGTATGTGCCCTTCCGAGAGCACTTAGGCGAAGGGCATCGGTTTGCCTTTGGCGTGGAATTGTGATCATCGCTGAAACCGAAAAAAGACTTGCATTTCTCGAAAATAATTCGTAAAATAAAGCGCTCCCCTGACACCAGGGTTATTTCGGTTGGTTTAACCGGGAGGAGGTGGTCCGATGAATAAGCGGCCCGGGAGGTTGGATTTGTAGTCCAGCTCCCACCCGATGAAAGGCCCGTGAATAAGCTCTCACGAGCCTTTTTTGTTTTTGTAATTTGGGGCTTGATATTGAGGGGAATAGTTTATATATTATTAAATTAAAGTCAATTTGATATTTCATCCATTTCGTGAGGTAGAACATGCACAAGAAGCTCTTTATTCCCGGGCCCAGCGAAGTGCGTCCGGAGATGCTGCAAGTTTTGGCCACACCACAAATCGGCCATCGCAGTCAGGACTACAAAGACCTCCACGCCGCTCTCATTCCGAAGCTGAAGAAGCTCCTCTACACGGAGCAAGAAGTCTTCATCTTCACCTGTTCGTCCACCGGCGTTATGGAAGCCGCTGTCCGCAATTTCTGCGGCAAAAAAGTTCTTTCGTGTGTGAACGGTGCTTTCGCCGACCGATGGTACAAAATGACGGTTGCGAACAACAAGCCGAGCAAGAAATTGGAAGTGGCATGGGGCAAACCGATCACGCCCGAGCTGATCGAGGCGGAACTGAAAACGGGCGACTATGATTGCGTGACGGTCGTGATGAATGAATCGTCCACCGGAGTTCGCTCCCCCATTGAACAGATTGCGGAAGTGATGAAGAAGTATCCCAATGTCAGCTTCTGCGTGGATGCCGTTTCATGCATGGCGGGTGACAAAATTGAAGCGGACAAGCTGGGGATTGACATCGTCCTTGCAGGTTTGCAGAAGTGCTTTGCGCTTCCAGCGGGCTTGACTGTTGCGATGATTTCCAATCGCGCGATGGCAAAGGCAGCGACAATTCCGCATCGCGGATATTATCTCGATTTCCTCGAGACCAAGAAATACAATGACAAAGCTCAAACGCCGGCCACCCCTGCGATTCCGCACATCTACGCACTGAACGCCCAGATGGATCGAGTTCTGAATCAGGAAGGTCTCGACAATAGGTGGGCGCGTCACATTCGCATGGCCGAAATGGTGAGGAAATGGGCCGTGGGTGCGGGATTCACGCTGTTTCCTGAGAAAGGATACGAATCGCGCACGCTCACTTGCGTCAACAATACAAAAGGCATTCCGGTCGCTGATTTGAATAAGGAACTCGGCAAGCGAGGCGCGGTGATTTCCAACGGCTACGGCGACCTGAAGGAGAAAACCTTCCGGATCGCGCACATGGGCGACCTCACGGAAGCCGAAATCCGCGAGCTGTTGGGTTGGATCGGTGAAATCATTCCCGCACTTCCCGCTCAGAAATAGTTGCCCAGCTGCCAACCGACTGCGAGATAGCTTGATGATAATTCTCCTGCTGCTCTTGGCCATCGCGTCGCCGCTCTTCGGACAGATCAGCTTTGAGCCGATTTGTCTATATGATGAACCCTCGATGTGTTATGAGCTGACCGATATGATTGCGACGCACGATGGCAATGTGAGGATTGCGTGGGCCTTCTGGAATTATCAGCGAGGCGGTTCGAAAGTGCATACACTCTCGCCCTACGGCGAGCCTATTGGGGATCCAATTGCCATCATTGATGTTCCATTGAGTGAACTGGGGTGCAAGCCCAAAACGCAGATTGCCGAGCGGCCTGATGGTGCTTGGGCCGGGTTGACCATCTACAGCTGATCCGACACTTTTCGCATCCAGTTCTACTCCCCGGAGGGCGAGTTTCTGGGTGCCGCATCGAGACTGAATTCACACTCGGGACTCATCGCAGCGACGCCGGACGGTTTTGCGTTCACCTACCTTGTCGCGGTGGAGGGCCGCCAATTCGTTGTCTTGACAGATTCGGAGGGCCGTGAGCTTTCGGAGTTCGAGCCGACGATTCCCGAAGGAATGGCGGTCATTGATTTGGCGGCGTTCGGAGACGAGCTGCTCTTGGCCAGCTATCGCGTGACTTATCTCCCCTATGAGACGCAGCGCGCCATGTTGATTCAGAAGTATAGCGAGGACGGCGTTCTGATTGAGGAAGGTTATTGCATTGCAGACACCGGGGGAAGCAACACACTGGCGATGGGCACGGCTTTTCGAAGAGTCGGCGACAGCATGGAAGCGGCGATGCTCGTCATGGACTATGACACCACTCCACCGAGCTATGCGATGCATGTCGGCGTCTGGCCGCAGCAGAGACAAGTGTCATGGAATCTTGACGATGCTGCCTACAACATCTATCGCCTCTATGACATGGCGAAAAATGACGAACAGGAGATGGTCCTTGCGGTCGTCAGAGATGATTCGACGGTCACGCACGAGCATCTGCTGTTCTGGGCATGTGATAGTATTGGCATGCCGCGGGGCAATCCGCTCACTATTGCTCTGCCGGACAGCCAATCTGCAACCAGCATCATGATGACAAGTTTAGGGCAATCGTTTTACGCGGCATACAGCTATGGCAATTTGACCATGCCCGACGCGCCTCTGCGCATTTGGCTGACAGCATTCATGACCGAGGACATCTTGCCTGCAGGTGGAGCTGAAATCATGCCGCAAGATTTTCAAATTTCAGCATGGCCCAATCCATTCAACAGCAGCGTGAGCCTTGCGTACTATTTGCCTGCTTCGGGACAGGTGACTCTTTCTGTCTATGATCTCCTGGGTCGCCAAGTCGAAATGCTCGTGCAAGAAACTCAGGTGCCGGGAATGCATCAAATCGCATGGAGACCGGAGCGACAAGCATCGGGAACCTATTTCATTCGGATGCAAAGCCCCAAACACTCTGTGACACAAAAAGTGATACTGCTCAAGTAGGAATCACTTCTCCCTACTCGAAGCCAAAGAATTATTCATCACATAGAGGAAAAATCCCATGACGAAGATTCTCATTACCGACGGAATGGCCGCCGATGCCGTGAAGCGTTTGCGCGACGCCGGCTTTCAGGTGGATGAACAGCACCACGCCGAGCCGGACCTCATCAAAGCCATTCCGAACTACGAATGTGTCGTGGTGCGCAGCGCCACGAAAATCACCGAGCCCGTGATTGACGCCGCGAAGAATCTCAAACTCATCGTCCGCGGAGGTGTCGGGATAGACAATATCAAAGCGGCCTACGCGAAAGAGAAGGGCATCAAAGTAATGAACACGCCTCGCGCATCGTCCGCGTCGGTTGCCGAACTTGCGTTGTCTTTCATTTTTGCTCTTGCGCGCCGCCTGCCGGAAGCGAACGCGACGATGAAAGCGGGAAAATGGGAGAAGAAAGCGTTTGCCGAAGGATTCGAGGTGCAGGGAAAGACGCTCGGCATCATTGGAATCGGCCGGATAGGAACCGAGCTTGCGATGATGGCAGGTTCGCTCGGACTGCACTCGATTTTGGCCTATGACAAATTCGTGGACTACACGCCCTTCCGCTGGGTGACGATGTGTTCCAAAGACGAGCTCTTAGCGAAATCCGATTTCATTTCGCTTCACATTCCGGTCGCCGGTGCCGAACCCGAAATCGGGCGCAAGGAATTCACGAAAATGAAAGACGGCGTCGTGATTGTCAACTGCGCGCGAGGCGGCGTCGTGGACGAAGAGGCGCTGGTTGAAGCGTTGAATTCGGGCAAGGTACGCGCGGCGGGAATTGATGTCTATGTCGGCGAGCCGAATCCGCGGCGCGATCTGATTGACCATCCGCGCGTCTATTGCACGCCGCACATTGGCGCCGCCACCATCGAAGCCCAAGACCGCGTGGGAATGGAAGTCGTTTCCATTATCCTGCGCGAATTTCCGAAAGCATAGCGAGGAAACGCAATGCCGATTGATGATCTTGCCGTCGAGCTGAAAGACCTCGCCACGCGCCTTGATGAGCTGCGGAGGGGCCTTTGACCTCGAAATGCGGCAGAAGGAAATCGTGCGGCTCGAGCGAGAGGCCACCGCCGATGATTTTTGGAGTGACAACCAGCGGGCGCAAGGCGTTCTGA
>JAZDIW010000248.1:0-4290 GCA_043804575.1 bacterium | reverse complement strand
TTTTATGAAATTCATTTTGTTCCCATCAATTTATATGATTCCATTCTCCATTTCTTGCGCAGCTCAAATGTGTCGATCACCGCTTCGCTCATGGAACGGCTGCGCAGAATCGTCAGATAGATCTCCCCCGGCAAAGCGCCCATCTGTGCGGCAAATCCGGCCACACCCGGCAGGCCGGCCAACTTGGAAGAAATGAAACTCGATATATCCAGCGACTGCTCTTGACTGGGGAAGATCGTCGCCGTTGCGGTGAAGCGCGCAGGAGTGATCAGCGAGATGGCCGCGGTGATCAGGATAATAAGTCCGACCGAGACGCCAATGAAGCGGCGCCACCGCAGAAGAAATATGGTGAAGTCCAGTAAATTCACTTTATCGGAAGACATATCGCACCTTGATTCCTTCTTTTGGACGATTGGTTGGGAAGCAGTTTTCAACCTACTATAATAGGAATTCTTGCGCTAAAAGTCAATAGAATACATGGAATTATGCCTGCCCAAAAAAAGCCGCACGGCTCAAGCTGCAGCCGCGCGGCTAAGACTCCGTTCGACAAGTTCAACTTGCCCTATGCTCGCTCAGTATTCGGTGAAGTAGACATATCGGTTGTCACGAAAAGCGGACTCTTTCTCCACCGTGGAATGCCAGTCGCCATAGACTTCCCCTTGTTTGGCCCTGGCGAGTTTCTCTCCGATCTCGGCTCTCTTGCCTTTGAAAAAGAAGCTGTCAAAGGGCGCTTCTTCGGTAAGGACAGCCAGGAAAGCACCTTGTTCCGTCCTCAAAACGGGAGACAACTCCCAGAAACTGAGGGCAAGAAGTTGGCGACCCACATACTCATTCGTCCTCATGGGTCCAAGGGAACCTGTGGCCAGCACACTCGTCACCGTGTCGACTTCCAATTTCTCGCCAAGGGCCGTCGTCACCAGCTTATCCCCTGTGCCAACTCGCTGTCGGAATGCCTCCGCTCTCTCGGCGGCGATGTCGATCTTCTTTCTTGTGACGAGCTTCGTCAAGATAGAAGATCTCGCTTCCGCGATATCCTGCGGACCTTCCGGCTTCATGCCGCGGCACTGAAAAACCGCAAATCCTTTCGATGTCTTGTAGGGATAGGATAATTTTCCGACAGACTCCGAGAAGACGAAATCCACCGCGGGCGCCAACTTGCCGAATCCGGGAATCATACCGCCGGCTCGCGTGAAGTAATCGGATTCGGCGACATCGAGTTCAAACCGCTTCGCGGCCTTTTCGAATTCCATCTTCTTTCCGAGCTCTTGGAACTCGCGTGCACGCTCCACAGCCATTTCTTCGGTCTCAGGCGAAGCTTTCCATGAAAACAGAATATGGCCGGCCTGGACCGTATCTTCCGTGCCACTTCCCTTATGGTCAAGCACCTTGATGATGTGGATCCCAAAGCGCGTCCGTACGGGCGACGAGACTTCACCTATCGGTGTATTGAAGGCGGCCTCCTCGAACTCGGCGACCATGCGCCCTCGCGGGAAATAGCCCAACTCTCCGCCCTTGGAGGCGGAGCCCGGATCGTCGGAGTATTCCTTGGCAAGTTCGGCGAAATCCTCTCCGGCTCGCAGTCGCTCCAGAACCTCCTGCGCATGCTCCAGTATCAGCACGGAATCGTCGGCCGTCGGCAGATTCGGAATGGTCACCGAGCGAACGGCACGGGCTTCGGGCCGCCAAAACTGCTCTGGATGGCTAAAATAGTATTGCTGAATGTCTTGCTCTGAAAACGAGTTCGTATCCACCGCTATATCTTTTGCCGGATACCCCGTGATGATGGCCGAAAAGCGGATATAGTTGTCCATGAAATCGCGGCGAATCTCGTCTTCCGAGACGAAGATGGTCGCCATCACATGATCAAGAACCTTCTGATTGTGGATGCTCTGGCGATAATCCTTCTCCAGATCCACAAGGGTCTGCTCCGATTGAGGATCGTTCAGAAAGGCGTTCCATTTGGCACCATCGAACTTCCCGTCGGTCTGGAAGTACTCCATTCTCTGCACATTTTCGGGAGGACTATTTCGGACCGCCCAAGCCACTTCCTTGTCCACGGTCCGAACATCGATCTTCTGGGCCGCATAGCGCAACAGCTCATCGCGCAGAAGTCTATCCCAAATCTCGCTTCGAAGCTTGGTAATGTCTTGCTCGGTAAGTTGCACCGTATCGCTCTTAGCGCGCTCCGAGGCAATGCGATCCTGGAGAGCCTTGGCAAAGACCTCATAGAGGATTTCCCGTGAGCCAATCTCGGCGATGACGCCCGGCTTGGAACCTCCGCCGCTAAATCCCCCGGCTCCCCAACTGACGACAATTGTGATCAAGAACGCAACCACGAGAATCCACATAATCATTGGCATGTTCTCGCGCATTTCCTTCATCATGGGCGCAAGTCACTCCTTTGGATAGATAAGTTTCCATTAAAAAATCAATATATCAATTTTTCGGCCAAAAAGCAACAAGCTGTCTATCCACCTGCCCGGCCTCCGCTTTTCAGTCTTCTGACGGTCTCCCCCGCCCCTTCCAATTTTCTCTGCTTTCTTTAACTCCATATATATTAATCGGTTCCCTCTGGGTATTTGCTTCTACACTCTGCCATCCATTTGCATTTTTGGCAGGTCTGAAGTAAATTTGGCATCATGGCAAGATTTCAGCTTGTTTCTCCCTTTGGCCCTCAGGGCGACCAGCGGCAGGCAATTGACGAGCTTGTTTCCGGTTTGCGCAGCACAGAACGCTTTCAAACGCTTCTGGGTGTGACTGGTTCCGGTAAGACTTTCACCGTTGCTAATGTCATCGCGCAGGTGGGCTTGCCGACGCTCGTGATGTCGCATAACAAGACTCTTGCCGCACAGCTCTATGGCGAATTTCGCAGCTTTTTTCCCAACAACGCCGTGGAATTCTTCATCAGTTACTATGATTACTATCAGCCCGAAGCCTACCTTCCCCAGACGGACACCTACATCGAAAAGGAAACCGAGGTCAATGAAGAGATTGATCGCCTCCGCCTTCGCGCAACCACCTCCCTGATGGAGCGGGATGATGTCCTTATTGTCGCTTCCGTTTCATCTATCTATGGGCTTGGCTCTCCCGCGGATTACCGGGAATTGCTCCTGTTTTTGGAGCAAGGCAAGGAATACGATCGCCGAGCGATTCTGAGGCGACTTGTGGATATGCACTATGTGCGCAATGACATCGAATTTCCGCGAGGAGCTTTTCGCGTTCGCGGCGATGTGCTGGAAATCCACCCCGCCTACGAAGAAACGGCTGTCCGCATCGAGTTCTTTGGCGATGCCGTGGAACGGATGGCGACGATCGAGATCCTCACGGGAAAAGTGTTGCAAGAGCGCAATCGTGTGGCCATCTACCCCGCGAAGCATTTTATTACCTCGGTGCCCGCCTTAAAGCGAGCGATGGAGAACATTCGCAAAGAGCTGGATGAGCGCCTCGAGGAACTGCGCAGCACAGGAAAGTTGCTGGAGGCTCAGCGACTCGAGCAGCGCACACGCTATGACCTTGAAATGATGACCGAGGTCGGGTATTGTTCGGGAATCGAGAACTATTCACGCCATCTTTCCGGTCGAGCGCCCGGCCAGCGCCCGGCCAATCTCTTCGACTACTACCCTGAGGAATTTCTGCTCATCGTGGATGAATCGCATGCCACGGTTCCACAGATTCGCGCGATGTATCGCGGGGACCGCCACCGCAAAGAGACACTGGTCGAACACGGTTTCCGGCTGCCGTCAGCGCTGGATAATCGCCCGATGTTTTTTGAGGAGTGGGAATCCGTCATTCATCGGGCCATCTTCGTTTCCGCGACTCCCGGCGACTATGAGATCGAGAAATCAAAAGGCGTCATCGTGGAACAAATCCTCCGCCCCACGGGACTGGTGGATCCGCCGATTGAGGTGCGTCCGCTGAAGGGCCAGGTGGATGATTTGGTCTCGGAAATTCGAGAGACGGTCGAGCGAGGCGAGCGCGTGCTCGCGTTGACGCTGACGAAGCGCATGGCGGAAGACCTCGCGGAGTACCTCAAGACTCTAAATGTGCGCGTGCGCTATTTGCATTCGGAGATTCAATCTCTCGACCGGGTGGAAATCTTGCGGGATTTGCGGCTGCATGAATTTGATGTGCTCGTGGGGATTAATCTTCTTCGGGAAGGCCTTGATTTGCCCGAGGTTTCGCTGGTGGCGATTCTCGACGCGGACCAAGAGGGTTTTTTGCGCAGCGCTCGCAGCCTGATGCAAACGGCGGGGAGAGCGGCACGGAATGTGGCGGGTCGCGTCATCTTCT
>JAZDIW010000247.1:0-9123 GCA_043804575.1 bacterium | reverse complement strand
GATTTCGCCTAAAGAGCACGGCACGGCTTTTCTGATGGAGAATCGGCATCTATGGATTCGCAGCCGTCGTCAAAATGCGATTCTGCGCATTCGCCACGAAATCATCCGCGCAATTCGTGATTTCTTTGATGAGAGAGGTTTTATCCTTTTCGATACGCCAATTTTCACTCCCGCGGCCTGCGAGGGAACGTCGACGCTCTTCGAGACCGATTATTTCGGCGAAAAGGCGTATCTTGCCCAATCGGGTCAACTCTACGCCGAATCGGGCGCTATGGCCTTGGGAAAGGTCTATTGCTTCGGGCCCACTTTCCGCGCGGAAAAGAGCAAGACGAGGCGGCATCTGATTGAATTCTGGATGGTGGAACCGGAAGTGGCCTATCTGGATCTTGACGGAGACATGCAGCTTGCCGAGGATTTCGTTTTCCATATTATCGACCGAGTGTTGCAGAACCGGCGCGAAGAGATGAAAGTGATTGAACGCGACACGACCGTTCTCGAGAAAATCAGAAAGCCTTTTCCGCGAATTTCCTACACCGAATGCGTGGACATTCTGAACAAAGCGGGACACGAATTCCAATGGGGAGACGATTTCGGCGGCGACGAAGAGACGATCATTTCCTCCCAGTTCGAATCGCCCGCTTTGGTGCATCGTTTTCCAGCCGCCATCAAGGCCTTCTACATGAAGAGCGACCCGGAAGATGAGAGACTCGTACTCGGATTCGATATGCTGGCGCCGGAGGGCAAAGGCGAAATCATCGGCGGCGGACAGCGCGAGGATGACTACGACAGATTGGTGCAGAAAATTCGCGCGCATGATCTTCCAATTGATGCATTCGACTGGTATCTCGATTTGCGCAAATACGGAACCGTTCCGCACGCGGGATTTGGGCTTGGACTGGAGCGCACCGTCGGGTGGATATGCGGACTGTCTCATGTCCGAGAGACCATTCCCTTCCCGCGAATGCTGCATCGTTTGAAACCATAGAAGCGGCGTGCGTTGCAGAGGAAATTGGCCCATGAGTGAATCGAATGTGCGCGCGCATGTTGTCGTTTCGGGAATGGTGCAAGGAGTCTGTTACCGATATTTTGCCGTCGAAGAGGCCGAGAAGCTCGGGCTGGGGGGGTGGGTGAGAAATCTGGCGACGGGCCAGGTCGAAGCCGAAATCGAAGGCGACCGCTCCGCAGTCGAGGCGCTCATCAAGGCGTTGAAAACCGGCCCGCGCGCCGCGCGTGTTGCGGACATCAAAATTGAATGGATCGAGCTGAAGGGTGAGGGCGGCGAGTTTCGCATTCGGTACTGAATCCCTAAATCAATTGGCACGAGAGAATTCCATACTTGGAGGGTATTGACATCTAAAGTGGAGGGAGGAACGAAAGCAAAATGAACGCCAAACAGCGCAAATATCTTGAAGAGAAATTCGGAAGCCGCGTCACTTTCGACCGAATCGAACGCAAACTCTACGGTCATGACATTGCGGCCATTCCGAGCTTGATCAAGCCTCTGGTTGGAAATACTATGCCGGACGCCGTTGTTCAACCGGAGACCGAAGAGGAACTCGTCAGTTTGATGAAATGGGCGGTTGCCTCCGGCATCCCGGTGACTCCCCGCGGAAAAGCCTCCTCGGGATATGGCGGGGCCATCCCCATTCGCAAGGGGCTGGTCGTTGATTTCTATCGAATGAAGAAGATCCTCTCTGTCAATGCCTCTGATAATACGGTCACCGTCCAGGCAGGCATCACTTGGGAGAAGCTCGAGCAGGTCTTGAACAAGAAAGGTTTGGCTCTGCGTCTCTATCCCACCAGTGCACCCGCTTCCACCGTCGCCGGTTGGCTGGCCCAAGGCGGCGCCGGAATTGGCTCGTATCAATATGGTTGGTTCAAGGACAATGTGATCTCGGCGAAGGTGATTCTACCCACGGGCGAAATCCGAACTTTCATAGGGAAGGACTTGGATGTCGTGGCGGATAGCGAAGGCATCACGGGTTTCATCAGCGAAGTAACGGTCAGAATTCAGCCCCTCGAGGAACTGCAAATCCTCAGCTTGGCTTTTCCGACGCCCTTTGAGCTTCAGAGCGCGCTGTGCGAGATGGTGGAGATGAAATTGCCCATTTGGTCTCTCGTCTTCATCAATCCGCGCATGGCGGAGATGAAAAATCGATCGCCGCTCATGGAGCATCACGGTCATCCCGCCGAAGAGCGAGTGTTGCTGCCTGCCGCTTATATTGTTACTCTTGCCTTCCGCACTCGCGACACGGAAGAGATGATGAAAGCTCTATCGCACATCGCCGAGCATCATCAAGGAGAAATTCTCAGCGACCGGATCGCTCAACATGAATGGAAGCATCGTTTCAAACTGATGGTGGTGAAACGCTTAGGGCCGTCGCTTGTGCCCGCGGAGATCGTCGTGCCTTTGCATAGGCTGGGCAAGGTCTTGACGGAGATTGAGCGTGCCGTCAACCAACCCATCGTCAAGGAAGGCGTCATCATCCGGGAGGGCATAAACGGCAAACCGGAAGCCGTCATTCTTGGATTCATTCCGAGCGACCAGCGAAAATTCGCCTACAATTTCGTCTTCGGCCTTGTGCTCACCATCATGAAGATTGCCGAGCGCCACGGCGGCCGGCCCTATGCGACGGGACTCTATTTTTCGAGCAAAGCGGGGGAGGTGCTTGGCGTCGAACGCGCCGAGAGGCTCCGTGCCTTCAAACGCAAGATTGACCCGCGGCACTTGATGAATCCGGGAAAGGTCATCAGCAACCAGCTCTTGAGCACGGCTCTCTCCTTGGGAGGAACTCTGGAACCTTTTGCGCGGCCGCTGGGCAACCATGTGATCACACAAATCGGCGAACACCCATCGAATCCGGTACGCGATATTCCCGCCGAAGTAGCCTGGTATGCCTATGCCTGCTCGCAATGCGGTTATTGTATTGATGAGTGTGATCAATTCTATGGGCGCGGATGGGAGAGCCAGAGTCCTCGCGGCAAATGGTATTGGCTGCGAGAGTTCATGGAGGGCCGCGAGCAGTGGAACCAGAAGATGGTGGACACGATTCTCGTGTGCACGACCTGCGAGCTGTGCAATTTGCGCTGTTCCGCCGCCTTGCCGATTGAACCGGCTTGGATGGAATTGCGCGGCAAACTCGTTGAGGAAGAGAAGAGAATGACCTTCCCGCCGTTTGAAATGATGGCGGAGGCACTGCGTTCGCAAGGAGATATATGGGCAGGCTATCGGAAAGATCGCTCGGCGTGGTTCCCCGAGGATCTCATTGGAAAGCATGGGCCTACACACAAGGCAAAGAATATCTATTTCGCAGGCTGCACCGCTAGCTATGTTGAAAAAGATATTGCGATGGCGAGTGTCCGCCTGTTGGATGCGGCGGGCGTGGATTTCTCCTATCTCGGCGAGAAGGAAAATTGCTGCGCGACTCCGATGCTCGTGGCTGGAAAGTGGGAGCTTTTCGCCGAAACGATGAAAAAGAACATTGCCGCAGTCAAGAGCGCGGGTGCCGACACCGTGATCAGTTCCTGTCCGGCGTGCGACATGATGTGGCGCGTGGTCTATCCTGTCTGGACAAAGAAACTTGGCATCGAGTTTGGAATCACTGCCAAACATTACACGGAGATTCTGTCCGAGAAGATAAAGGCGGGCGAGTTTCGATTTGCCTCCGGCCCGGCACAGTCCGTGACGGTTACCTGGCACGACTCGTGTCATATCGGTCGAGCATCGGGCGTCTATGAGCCTCCGCGCGACCTCATCAAAGCGATTCCCAATGTGACCTTCGTCGAAATGAGCCACAACCGGCAAGACGCACATTGCTGCGGTTCGGTGTTGACTCTGATTAAGGAGCCACCCGTAGCGGCCGATATCGGAAAAACCCGATTGGATGAAGCGGTGGAGGCCGGAGCGCAGAGAGTCCTTGCGCTCTGCCCGTGCTGCGAGTTCCAGCTTCGAGTGAGCGCCCAGAAAAAAGGCGTACCGATTGAAGTCATGGATTTGGCGCGTTTCGCCGCGTCGGTGCTCGGACATGAATTCCCGGACCCGCATCCGGAGGTGCAAGCTCAGTGGGCGGTCTTCGAGGCGATGATTGCTCTGATGACGCCTGAAGGTTTTGCTAACTTGATGAATACGATGTGGCCCGAGCTGATGGATGCCATGCCGTATGGCATGGGGCCGATGATGCGTTTCATGGGAAAGATTCCGGGCACGCTGGAGCTGATGAAGCCGATGTATCCCATCCTTTTCCCGATTCTGCTTCCGAAAATGATGCCGAAGCTCATGCCGACGATATTGGCACGAGTCGGCACTCAGATCCCGATGCCGGACTACATGCAGGAGCAAATGCCCGAGCTCATGCCCAAAGTCATGGACAGCCTGATGCCTCACATGATTCGCGATGTCGTTCCTTTGATTATCCGGCCAATGATTGACCATCTAAGAGGAAAAAAGAGCATTTCGTGAATGTTGAACGAATAGTCTCAATGATCCAGCCCGAGGCCTTGCGCCGGATTGTCCCTGAACTCGAAGCTGTTATCGCACCCGCACAGGTGTTGCGCGATGACCACGACGATTTCGCCAAATACGGCTCCGATGAAACGGAGGATCTGGTTTTTCTTCCCGATATTGTCGTGCGACCGGAGACGACGGAGCAGGTATCGAAAATCCTGAAGCTCTGTTATCGGGAGAAGGTGCCCATTACGCCGCGAGGAGGAGGCACAGGGCTTTCGGGCGGGGCGCTGCCTGTTCATGGAGGTGTCGTCCTTTCTTTGGAGCGAATGAACAAGATTCTCGAAATTGACAAAGAGAATTTTTTCGCTCGCGTTCAGCCGGGTGTCATCACTCAGACTTTTCAGGAAACCGTCGAAGCCGAAGGGCTTTTCTATCCTCCGGACCCGGCCAGCCGAGGCACATGCACCATCGGCGGCAATCTTGCAGAGGGAGCGGGAGGGCCGAGGGCGCTGAAGTATGGCGTGACCAAAGACTATGTCTATGGTGTTGAGGCGGTGCTGCCACAAGGAGAAATCATTCGTTTGGGCGGCAAGCTCCTGAAAGATGTCGTAGGCTACAATTTGCTTGGGCTTCTAATCGGCTCCGAAGGAACGCTTGCGGTCATCACCGAAGCCACTCTGAAGCTGATTCCACTTCCGCGTTATCGCAAGACCTTGTTGGTTCCCTTTTCCGACATGACGGCGGCAGCACGCACCGTTCCTGCGATTATGAGAAGAGGAATCATTCCCTGCGCCATCGAATTTATGGAGAGGGCTTGCATCAAGGCCATCGAAGCACACCGTGAGATGAAAATCCGTTACAGCGATGCGGCAGCGCAGCTACTCGTCGAGGTGGATGGCAACGATGAGACGCAGCTTGAGCACGAACTCGAAATCATCGCTGAAGAATGCGAAAAGGAAAACGCACTCGAAGTCTTTGTGGCAGAGACGACGGCGAAGCAAAACGAGATTTGGGAGATGCGTCGCAGCGCTGGAGAGGCCGTGAAATCCATCTCGGCTTACAAAGAGGAAGACACGGTCGTGCCGCGCGCGCGGCTTCCCGAATTGGTCGAAGGCATCCATGAAATTGCCAATCGCTGGGGCATTTCCATTATCAGCTATGGCCATGCCGGCGATGGGAACATTCATTGCAATATTCTCAAAAGAGACCTTGACGACAACTATTGGAATGAGACGCTGCCCAAAGCCATTGAAGAGATTTTCCGGCTTACGATTCACCTGGGCGGGACGATTTCGGGCGAACATGGCATCGGCTATTCACAGAAGCGGTATCTTCCCATTGCTTTGGGAGCGGCCGAAATTGCCCTCATGCAGGCTCTCAAGAAGACTTTTGACCCATTGGGTCTTTTGAATCCGGGAAAGATTTTTCCTGATAGTTGAGGAAATACGATGTTCAAGAAATGGTGGATAATCTCTTTGTTCCTGGGTATGGTGGCAACTTCGAGCGCGACGATTGTTGAAGAGACCGGCTCCTTGGAAGGTTTTGTGCTTGGACAATGTCCGGGCTGTGCCTATAACAATTTCGTGAGCCACATCTCCGAGGGGATTGCCCGAGAAGGTTTGAATGATTACGGCCCCAATTTTCTGGACCCCCAGACGAATGGCTTCGGCAGTTTCATTTTGATCGAAGAAGGCGCAACCGGCGACTCTATTCTCTCCGTTTGGCAGCAGGTTTTCACCTACTGCTTGGCCGAAAATTGGATCTACGCTGATGCCGTGTTGTCCTACTTCGACACCCTCTTTCGCTATGAGCTCGCTCATCTTCACGACGGAGAAACAGAATATTACATGGTTCGCGAGCGATTGGACAGTTCCTATTTCGATGACAATGTGGATTCGATTCAGACCGATGATGTCACGGGCAGTTTCCGAAATGGGTGGGGGCTCTATGTATTCCGCGTGAATGCGCCTCGCGGCAAGGCAATTATTCAGATGCCACATCCGGAAGACGATTTCGTTTCGTTGCCCGTCGGCCTGAGGCTTTTCACGACGCTTGGCGCCCGGTTGCTCATGATTGCCGCAGCGGGGCGGGAAGTTGCGTGGGATACCGCGCACCCTCCCTACGACAATTCGAAGTCGCTCAGTGATCCGACACGGAACTCACGGACGGTTTTTCACAAATGTCATCAGGTGGCTTTTGCCGCCCTTGATGACGGCCCATTGTCACCGTCACTGACGATTCAAGTTCATTCCTATGATGGCAGCAATTACGGGTATCTTCCCGATATTCAAATGTCGGCTTTTCGAGACGACTGGACACCCAATCTTCCCGTGCGCGACAGGGCGGAACACAAGGATTTCATTCACTTTTTGGGTGAGTATCCGGTCTCCAACATGCCCGCCGTCCCCGGCCTTCAAGTGCGAATCAACGCCTACCTTGGACTCTATTGCAATCCACCCTACGCCTATTATGGAACAAATCCGCCCATTTCGCTGATGAGTTCGCAAGAATTGTCGGGTTGGGGATGGAACAGACAAGCCCTGGTTTCTCATGCAAACCATGACATCTATGTGGATCCCGAGAACTTCGTCCATATTGAGATGGATGAATTTCCCGATTCACTGGATGAGCGTATGACTTGGTCCGAGCTGCTGCCGGGCCTTATGCCGGCGACAATGACAACCTACGGGAACATCCTTGCCTACTACGGCTCTTTGATCGCCTCGATAGACAGTGCGCTCACCTACAATGAAGCTCATCCAGACACGGTGCCTCCCGATACATCGTGGATGATAACGGCGACCCAAGTTGGCCCCGGAAGTGTGGATCTGATGTGGTATCCGCAAGCTATTGACCGCAATTTTGAGAGCTACTGGATCTACTATGATACGGCGGATGTTTCCATGAACTCGCCGGCTGTCTCACGCGCGGATATCCCTGACCTCTGGAACTTCGAACTGCTGGAGACGACGCTCGAAGGTTTAGACGAGACTCTGGTCCTTCATTATCACTTTTCGATTGCAGGGAAAGACATTTACGGGCATAGTGCTCCGCTCACCCCGCCGATCGGGCTTGTTTCAGCCTATGGCTGGCTTATGGGAACGGTGCGCGACGGCGGCACAACTGATCCAATCCGGGCCGAGGTGCAAGTTGTGGGTGGTACGGAGCAAACGACCGCTTCCGAGTCCGGACAGTACAGCCTCTTTTTGCTTGGTAATTCCGCCTACACCGTGCGCTACTCGCTCTGGGGCTATGTGAGCCAGGAACACACGGTCTATGTTGCCGAGGACGATACGACCTATAACGATGTTGATCTGGATCCGCATCCTGTCATCACCCTATTCTCGGATGACTTTGAAAGCGGCGCGCCGGGCTGGACCCATTCCAGTCCGCCGTCGTGGGGCGATCAGTGGCACATCTCCAGCGAACGGGCACACGGAGGCACCCATTCCTGGAAGTGCGCAAACAACGGAAATGGCGATTACAACAACCTGCTCGATGCGCGGCTCACTTCGCCTGTGATTCCGGATATTCCTAATGAAGCGCGCCTCTATTTCTGGATGCAAATCGAGGGCGAGCTGTCTTGGACATTTCCTGACTCGGCTTACGATGGTGGCATTCTTGAGATCTCCGCGGACGGTGGACCATTCCAGCAAGTGATGACGGTCGGCGGGTATCCGAAGACATTCCGCTGGCAACCGGCTACGGGCCCAATGCCGGGTCAACCATGCTGGGCCGACGACCCGATCTGGGTGGAAGAAATCATGGATTTGCAGGTGTACGCAGGCCAGTCGATCCAGTTCCGCTTCCGCTTCGGCAGCGATGCCAGTAGGACGAATGAGGGCTGGTATGTCGATGATGTGTTGGCTATCGCGCTCGACTTGCCTGACATCAGCGTGCCCACCGGGCTCGTCATCGCTGTGGAAGGAGATGACCTCCGTCTGAGGTGGAATTCCGACGCGAACTATGGCTACCGTGTCTACAGTGACGACAATCTGTATGGCAGCTTTACAACTCTGGTCGGCGAAACCACCGAGACCGAACTCGTCATCGTCGGAGGTGCGGCGGCCGCCGGCATCAAATTCTACATGGTTCGAGGTTGGAACGGCGCGCTTTACTGATCGTTTGAAGAATTGGAGTCTTCCCAAGATAGACAGCTCTTGCACTCTCGAAAAGGTCATGGGCCGGCATATTGTCGGCCCATGATTTCTCCGGCTGATTATCCGCGCTGGGGATGAAGAGGGCTTTGGGCTCCTGTGGCAACACCTACCGGGGATTCGCTCTGTGCTATATGCGATTCCGCTGAGTCTCTCGGGCTCTTTGGATTTCTAATGCGCACGGACACAACAGAAGTCGGGATTCCGGTTGGCGACTCGCCCGGCGGCTGTTTTCAAGTGCGACGGATACGGTGTGCGTGAAGATGGTTGGGGCCGTGTTGGATAGACTTGACAAAGTTCAAAAATTTCACGAAATTGTTAGGTTGCAGAGAGGATCTCTTCTCTCCCAAGTTTGAGTTCGCATTCCCCAGGAGACGCACAATTACGGGGAAACTACGGCAACTGGCGGCCAAATTGCTGACCGATGTTACCGAACCAGCTTGCCCCCGTAGCTCAGAAGGATAGAGCAGCGGTTTCCTAAACCGCGTGTCGGACGTTCGAGTCGTCTCGGGGGCACAA
>JAZDIW010000246.1:0-4390 GCA_043804575.1 bacterium | reverse complement strand
CTCACTTGCCCGCGCAAGCCCGACGAATCGCCTGCCGAATCCTGATTCTGCAATCCGGCAGGCTGGCGCATCTGGGTAATGTTGAAGACTCTGCTCATTTGCTAGTCGAGATGGAAAAGGCCTTCGAAAAATGAAGTATATTGACCTGAGTTCCTACGATTTGCTCATCGCAACGAGCTTGCTTGCCCTTGGCGCTCTCGTGCTCTGGCGCCAGCGCCTGGGCCTCGTGCGAGACCTTCTGTGGGGTTCGGTGCGGGCCTTTGTTCAGCTTTCCTTGGTCGGGCTGGCTTTGAAATGGATTTTCGCCGCCGAGCATCCTTTGCCGGTTGCGGCCTTCTTTCTTCTGATTATCGCCGCGGCAACCCTGACGGCAGGCCGAAGACAAAAACGGCGCCTCCCTCGCCGGCACCTTCTCTTGGCATGTGCGATTATGGCCGGCGTTGTTCCGACCTTGGCCATAGCCACGCTTCTTGTCATTCGCCCCAGCCCCTTTTGGCAAGGCCAATATTGGCTGCCGCTGGCGGGAATGGCGACGGCCGGTGCGATGAATGCCGCCAATTTGGCGTTAGACCGGATTGCGGGAGAAATGAAAGCTCGCCAGCACGAAATCGAAGCGGTTCTTGCCCTTGGGCTCAGTTCTCATGTGGCAGCGGGAATGCTCACGCGCGATGTGGCTCAAGCCGCCCTGATTCCCACCATCAATGCCCTGCTGGCTGTGTGAATCGTGCAACTTCCCGGCATGATGTCCGGACAAATCCTGGCAGGAATATCGCCCGTATCGGCGGTCCGGTATCAGCTCGTTATCCTATTCATGATTTCCTCGGCGGCGGTCCTGACGACGGCGCTGACCATCCGCTGGGCCTCCGGCGCTTATTTCACGAAGCGGGAACAGCTCCGCTACGACCTCATAGGATAGGGTCATACTATATCCAGAGACCTCCGTGTACATTGAGCACAGCCCCATTGACATAGCTTGCGCTGGGCGAGGCAAGAAAGAGAACGGCTTCGCCGATGTCCGCGGGACTGCCGACTCGGTTCAAGGGCACCTCGCGCGGCATCCAAGCCCGCTTGGATGCGGTCATCGCATCATTTTCAATGAATCCCGGATTGACGACATTGGCTCGGATGCCATTGGCTGCTTCTTCTCGTGCGAGAGTCTGTGCCAGAATGACGACACCGGTTTTGGCAATGGAATAGGCGCAGGTTTCAAATGCGCTGCCGACTCGCTCGGCATTGGGTGCGCCGATGAAGATAATCAGGCCCTCTTTTTGAGCACGCATGATGGGGACGACATGGCGGACACAATAGTAGGCGCTGTTCAGATTGCCGTCAATCATGAGTCTCCACTCCTCGGGAAGCATGTCGGCGATGCGTTTCATTTTGAAAGGCCCGACATTATTGACCAGAATATCCAGGCGCTCGAATTTCGACTGAACTTCGGCGATCATTCGTTCCACCTCGGGTTCTCGGGCAACATCGGCGCGAATCGCATGGGCCTTTCGCCCCATGCCTTCGATCCACTTGACAACTTCCCAAGCCGAGTCCTCTCGCTCGAGGTAGGTGATAAGGACATTCGCGCCGGCCTGCGCAAGTTTCAGCGCAATGCCGCGCCCGATTCCGCGAGAGCCGCCGGTCACCAAGGCGACTTTGCCAGCCAATTCGTCTGGAGTAATCATGATACCCTCGAAAAGGAGATGGAAGATAGAACGAGTGTAGCTTTGGGTTCCAAGATACGAAAATCACCGAAGGAAATCAACCATGCGATGCTATGAATCTTGGCATAAATGGATGATGGGATGCGTGCTGGCCATCTTAATCTGCGCGGCGCCGCTGCAGTCGCAAATCCAAATTGATACGACCGTTGCCGTCGGGGACAGCCTGTCGCGCTTCTGGCTTCAGGTGCCCGCCGGCTATGATCCGGCGCATCCGCCCGCCCTTCTGGTCTGGTGGCATCAATGGGGAGGCGATGAACATGAGATGCGCAATTTCACCGATTTCGACGGAGAGGCGAATCGGCGAGGGTGGCTGGCCGCTTCTCACTTCGGCTGGTGCAACTATCATTGGAACAATCCGCTGGCGCAGGATTATGCGATGGCCATGCTCGGCTGGATTCGTGAGAACTATCCCTTTGACGAGGACAGTCTCTACTTCATCGGAGGCTCTATGGGAGGAGCCGCGGGAATGGTCTATCACAATAATCACTGTGACTCCCGCGACTTTTTCGTCGCCGCTACTGCTTCCGGCTCAGGTATCATGGATTGCTACCGCCGCGCTATGGAATATTTGGCCTTTGGAGACACGAATCGCAGTATGCGTGAGGTATTCGGCGGATTGCCCTGGGAAGCGGCTTATGAATACCAGAGAAACAGCGCCGTTTACTTTGCCGATACGACCTACAGCATGCACTTCAATAGTAGACACTTGCCGGTTCTGTTGACCTTCGGGTACGAGGAAACCTTCTGGAAGGCCCATGCTTTGGACATGGATACCGTGCGTCAGGGCTGGGCCGACACGACCTACACCTTTGAGAGCCCAACGATGGGTCACGGTCTCTCCATCATGCAACCGCCCGAAATTTGCGCGTGGCTTTCGGGCTTCCGAGCCAATCGTTACCCGGATGAACTCTCCATCAACGGTGACGAGGCGGGACGATATTACTGGGCTCGCATTCGGCCGACCTCTTCCGATACCACTTTCGCCCGATTTGAGGCGCGAAAAGACACGGCGCAAAACCAAATCCACCTCGCCGCCATCCGGCATATCGCTTCACTTGAAGTGGACGGCGATGAGATTGGTCTTGACTTTGCGCGAGTTGTTTCGGGATATTGGAGGAATTCTGAGGCGCCGAACGAAATGGAGGTTGCTTTGGTGGGGATCGACGAGCAGCCGGACAGCGTGACCTTGGACGGTGAGATTTATTCCGATTGGAGCTATGTTGCCGCCGAGGAGAAGCTCATCGTTTCCGTTGCTGGAGGAGGCTTATTTCGCGTCTATCCTCATGGTTCAAGCGTAGACATTGAGCGGCAGGGCGCGTTGACCATCACAAGGCTCATCGGCAACTACCCGAATCCCTTCAATCAATCGACCTGCTTCCTTCTTGAGCAGTCAAGACCGGGGCTGGCGGCGCTTGTCGTCTATAATCTTCTGGGTCAAGAGATCTGGAAATGGTCGGCCTACAAGCCTGTCGGCAGGCATCGCATTCTTTTCGACGCAGACGCTCTGCCTTCGGGCATCTATTTCTACCGCCTCGAATCCGCTCCGCAGCCTTCCATTCACCGCATGATGCTGGTGCGGTGATTGTTGCGGCGTGCGGTTACCCTCACCCTTATGCGCACTGCCGTGCGGCACTACCGTCTTACAAGTCTCGCCGTTGTGTATGTGTCATGCGCCCGGCATCATTCCCGCCGCGTGGAGTCCCCCCTACATAATTACCCCCCCTACACCCCCCCCGCAAGCGGGAGGGAACCTGATGTCTCCCCCCGTTCACGGGGGGATGAAAGGGGGGTCGTCTTCGATGGCGATTTGGTCAAGGATAGACTACTTGACGAGCGTATGAATGCGTTCGGTTGCTTTGAAAGTGAGCGCCAGAGTGTTCTCAAAATCCTTCCACAGCATCGTGGAATTGGGGGAATGAATATAGCGGCAAGGGAGGGCGATAATCCCCGCCAAAACGCCGGCTCGAGCCTGTTGAATCGCCCCCGCATCCGTGCCTCCATAGGAGGGCATTTTGATTTGGTAGGGGACTTTGGCGGCCTTGGCGCAGGCAATCAGAAAGTCCGTCATGCGGCGCGGAACCATCATGGTATTGTCCATCACACTGATGACAGGCCCCAATCCTTGGCTGCAGATGCATTTGTCGGGCGCGACACCGGGAAAATCGGCGCCTATGGTGCCTTCCAAAGCCAAGGCGACCTGGGGGCGAATTCCAAAAGCGGCGACGCGCGCTCCTCGCAAACCTAATTCTTCGCTCGTGGCAAAATTCGCTTTGACCGTCAGCGGCGTCTGCACTTTTCGCGTGGCCAGCCCTTCCAAGACGGCGACCAGCAGCGCGCAACCCGCACGGTCATCTAAGGCCTTGCCCACATAGACACCCTTCGCAATCTCCGCAAAAGGATAGGAGAGAACTCCCACATCTCCGATGCTCACTCCTCGCTTCTCTGCCTCCTTGCGACTGCTCGCGCCGATATCAATGAAATAGTCCTCCGCGGCGATCGGAGCTTTGGCTTTCTCATCTTTCAGAAGATGGGGCGGCACCATGCCGATAACGCCATAGTAAAACTTCCCTTTCGATGTGCGCAGGGTCACGCGATGTGCGGCAAACAGGCGGTCGTCCCATCCGCCGATTTTCGCAAATCGCAAAAAACCCTTCTCGTCAATGTGACGCACGATG
>JAZDIW010000245.1:0-3355 GCA_043804575.1 bacterium | reverse complement strand
ATGGGTGATTCATGCGGCGGGAATGCAGCTTGGCGGAAAAGCAACGGTCTCGTCGCTCAAAAGCTGCACGCGTGCCAGCCTTGAAATCTGCCGACAGCACGACATTTCTTCCGTGGCATTCCCCGCCATCGGCGCCGGAATCGGTGGCCTCGACATCGAGACTTGCGCCCAGACGATGCTGCCCATTGCCCGCGACCACCTGACTCAGTTTAACATTCCAAAGAAAATCGTCTTTGTCCTCTGGGAACGATCCTCTTTTGAGGTCTTTCAAAGGGTCGTGCAGGAGGGCCTGCTGGACAAGATGAGCAAAAGTGGAACCGAGGACGAGGAATATCACGGCTGACCGGGCGCTGATGTTGGGGGGGGGCAGCCCGCCGATTCTGAAGGGAGCGGCAGTGAGAAGCCGGTTGATTAAGATTGCGAGTCTCACAGTGACATGCCTGGGGTCGGTGATCCTATGGGAATGCCTGGTGGCGGAGCCGATGAGGGCGCAGCCGGGGACTTCGCACGAGCCCGGTGGCTGCACGACAGCGGTGATTTCGGGATCGGCAACGGCCAGCGGGCGGCCCCTCTTGTGGAAGAACCGCGATGTGCTGCAGCCGCATCAAGAAATCGTCTACTTCAACGACGGGCAATTCGACTATATCACCATCGCCAACGCGGGTGACTCGACACAGGCCTGGGGCGGGGTCAACAGCGTTGGATTCGCTATCGAGGACGCCAACAACCGGAACACATCCGACACGGTGCCGGGTCCCGACGACGATGGCCGGATTTGCAGGCTCGCGCTCCAGACATGCCGGACAGTGGACGACTTTCAGGCCCTCCTCGATTCGACATCCGTTGCCGGCCATACGCGACCCGCGATTTTCGGAGTGATTGACGCCGAAGGTGGCGCGGCGATGTTCGAGACCTTTTGCTACAGCTATGTTCGCTATGACGCGGACGACCCCGAAGACGCACCGAACGGCGTTCTGGTGCGGTCGAACTACTCCTACGCGGGCGACTCGATTGGATGGCATGGGGCCTACCGGCACGACCGCGCGCTCGCACTCATCGAGGCTGCACTTGGCGGGGACACACTGGATGCGAAATATGTCTGTCGCACGGTGGCGCGCGACCTGCGCCGCTCGGCCTCGTTCGACCCATACCCTCTGCCATACGAGGGCTGCGACAGCGTCTTGCCATGGGGCTGGATTCGGACCTTCGGGGCGATCAGCAGTTATTTGACGGTATCGGCGTGCGTGATTGAGGGCATACAACCCGGCGAGGATCCGCTTTTGGCGACGATGTGGTCCATGCCGATGGCCGTGCAATGCGGGATTGCGTTGCCGTTCTGGGTGGCCTCGCGCGCAACACCGCCGGAGGTGAATGGCGAGACGACCTCGCCGCTCTGTGACGAGGGCCTTCGCATTAAGACAATGGCCCAGCACGCACAGGGCTTCATTAACCAACTCGATACCTATTGTCTTGAAGATGGCCAGGGCGGCGGGCTGTACCGGACGACATACCCGCTGGAGGATTCCTTCTTCGACCGTGTGGATTCCGCTCTGGCATTGTGGCGGGCGGCGAACGCTCCCGACTCGGCTGGCATGACTGACCTGACCGCACAGATGGCTGCGGAGGCTCGGGCGGTGCTTAGTGCCTGGCCGCAGCCGGGGGATGTGTGTGTCATGCCGAAAGAGGTAACGGGATTGACAATACAATACGAGCCATCCATAGGTATGGTGCTGCACTGGGAGGCGGTAACGGAGAATTACTGCGGACTGCCGATTGAGCCGTCTGGCTACGCAGTCTGGGCGTATGACAGCCTTCCGTTCGACCCGCACCATGCCGACAGCCTCGGCTTCACGAAGGATTCCGCTTTTACCGATACGCTCTGCCTCACTCCGGACTTGGATCTTCGCTTCTACAATGTCCGCGCGTGGATGGAATAGCCTTCGCAATCTGCAAAATCCATTTGTAAAAAATGACCACGGATCAACGCTCAAATTTCGAGTCCAATCGGACCCTTGTTGTTTCTCCGAGTGATCGCGGAGACAAAACCGTAATTCGCATTAAAGGAATATGCGAATCTGAATCCTTTTAAGGAGGTAGCGTTGCGTTATCGAATTCGCACAGGAGCATTTGCCTTCATTGTGCACAGGTTCACAGGGCTTGCACTGGTCCTCTATCTCTTTGTGCACATCTTTTCGGTGTCAAGACTTGCCAATCCCGCAAGCTTCAACGAAGAGATGGCCCTCTATTCCTCCGCTTTGTTCAAGTTAGCTGAACTTGGACTCTTTGCGTTGGTCATTGCGCATGCGCTCAATGGAGCGCGAATTATCGTCGTGGATTTCTGGGGCGCATCGCGAAAGCAGGCCGCCCTTTTTTATGGCGCGATGGCCGTTGGCCTGCTAATTTTGCTTTATGGCGCGGTGCACTTGCTGCCGCCCGTTTTTGATGGAATCCGTAGTGGCTCACTGCTTGGCCCGAGCTACGAAGTGGTTCCGGGAGGAGGTCACTGATGCTGCGAGAAAAAGGATTTGAGCCCGGTGGCCAGTTCATCTGGTTCTTTCATCGTGTTTCGGGATTTGCTCTGGTGCTGCTGCTGATTCTGCATTTTGCCTATGTCCATTTCACGACGGACGCGAGCGACGGACTCGTCACCTTCAACGATGTGATGAACCGGCTCTCTCATCCGTTCTTTAAAGTGATTGATTTGAGCTTTCTGATACTTGCCTTGGCTCATGGATTGATGGGTGTCATGCTGTCCATTCAGGACTATATTCGTTCGCGAGGCTGGCGATTGGCCGCGGTCGGGACGGTTTGGGTGCTCGCGATTGTCTTTGGAATTTGGGGCAGCGTGACGATTCTTTCGCTGAAGCCTTTTGAGCCCGGCACAGCACCGGAGCCCGTGCGAAAAATGACAGGCCTTGTGCAACCGGCCGAGGACAACCAAGCCTTTTGGCCCATTGTGGAGGACGCGCGATGACGCATGTACATGATGTGGTAATCATCGGGGCGGGCCTCGCAGGCATGCGCGCCGCGCTGGAAGCGAGCAAAGTGGGGGATGTTGCTGTGATAACGAAACTCTATCCGTCGCGCTCTCACTCGGGAGCCGCGCAAGGTGGCATCGCCGCCGCTCTAAAGAATGTGGATTCGGATGACTGCATCGAGTTCCACATGTTTGATACGGTGAAGGGTTCGGACTATCTTGGCGACCAGGACGCCATCGAGAATCTCTGCAATGAGGCTCCCGAAGTCATCTATGAAACGGAGCACATGGGCGTACCCTACAGCCGCACACCCGAAGGAAAAATCGCGCAGCGCAAGTTCGGTGGCCATAGCCTGCATCATGGCAAAGTCGCGGCCA
>JAZDIW010000244.1:0-6810 GCA_043804575.1 bacterium | reverse complement strand
CCGTTGCCGTTCAAATCTTCGCCGGGATTCAGCCAAATTTTCGATGCCAAATCGGGATGCGCCGTGTCCACTCCGGAATCCATCATTCCGACGATGACGCCTTGGCCATAGATGCCGAACTCCTCCCAGACGCGAACGGCTCCAATATCATTCACTCCCCATGCGATTTCATCCAAATGGGATGGGGCAAGCCAACGGCTATTCTCTTCGTCCAGAGTGTTCTCGAATCGGCGGTCATATAGGACCCATTCGATTTCAGGATGTTGTTCTTCGCATTCGCGCAGGAAGGCGGGCGCAATTTCGCAGACAACGGCATTGGCGAGCCAGAGCGGCCTCACGCGTCCGACCAGGCTTGTTTTTTTTCCGGCCTGCAGCGTCTCCATCAAGGCCACACTTGCGGGCTCGAACTGTGCCTTTCGCTCCTGAATCACATAGGCACGGCGTTCTTCACCTCGAAGCCTCTGCGCGACGGAATAGAGGGCCTGCGAATCGGCGGAACCGCGCAGAAAGAGAACCACTCGAATCGGAACATCCTCTCGGGCAGAGGCGAGCGCGGCATCCAGCGCGGGAGTATGAATTGCCGCGAACACATGTATGGCACAAAAAATGAGAAGCAACAAAATCAGAAAGACTCGAAACAAGCTCACCATGAGGACACTCCTTGGGCTGTGCGCGAAGCCGCGTTGGATTCTTGAGCAACGCCGCGGTTTGAAACTGGTGAAGAAACTCCGTATATTTTTGCCGGGAATAGGTCAAAGGCGCACCAGGCTGCCGCCCGGAAGCGCACCTACAATCTTACGATTTTTCATTTAGAGATGCAAGAAAGATCCGAGACACAAGATTCCCGTGCACTGGGAGGCTGGCTGCTTGCGGCGGTGGCCCTTGCGCTGCGTTTGGCCTATATTTTCGCGGTGAAGTCCAACCCGACTTTCTGGGCTCCTGCCTTGGATCCGCAGTGGTATGATGAAGCGGCTCAAGCGTTCGCTCGAGGTTCGCTCGGAGAGCTGCCTTTCTTTCGCACCCCGCTCTATTCCACCGTGCTCGGCGTCTTCTACTATCTTTTTGGTCACCACCTCATGATTCCGAGGCTGCTCAATGCCGTGGCGCAGTCGGCAGCGGTCTGGGCGCTCTTCCGTGTTGGGTATGTCTATTTCTCCCCCTTTGTCGCTTGGGTTGCCGCCGGATTTCTTGCGCTGAACGGCTTGGCCATCTACTTCTCCGCCGAGATGGTAACCACGAGCTTCGAGATATTGGTCGCCGTCTGTGCTCTTTGGGCCACGCTGCACGCACTCAGGAACCTTGCCGTGGCGAGCAGTGCTCTCTGTGGACTGGCGTGGGGAATTGCGGCGGTGGCTCGGCCCAATTTTCTCTTCGTTCTCCCGCTCATTCTCCTTTTGCTATGGCACAAGTGGGGTTTTCGCGCATTTCGGCGGTTGCTTCTGTGGGCACTCGGGGTCGCGATTCCGATTGCTCCGATCACACTGATGAACTGGATTGGAGGAGGAGAGTTCGTTCTTTTGGCAACCCAAGGCGGTGTCAACTTCTATATAGGCAATAATCCTTATGCCAGCGGTGTCTACTCGTCGCTGCCCGGCATTGGGGCGAACTGGACCATGCAGGACGCCGACGAGATAGCCGCCTACGAGAGTGGCAGACGATTTCAACCGGGCGAGCTTTCGAGTTTCTATTACCGCAAAGGATTTCGCTTTATCGCTTCGGAGCCCGCTCATGCGGCGCGTCTCTTCCTGCGTAAGGCGCTCCTGTTCTTCAATCGCTTTGAAATCTCGAACAACAAGCATCTCGGGCATTTTCTCGGACTCGCGCCCTGGCTGCCGCCCTTGAGCTACTTGAATTTCGCCGTTCTGATTCCACTGGCGTTTGTCGGGGTCTGGGTAAGTCGCCGCAGCGAACAAACACGCTTCCTGCTCGGCTTCGTTCTGGCGTATGCCGTCAGTGTCCTTCTCTTTTTCATCGCGGCAAGGTTTCGTATGCCCGTGGTGCCGGCCTTGGCACTGCTGGCCGCCCTTGCGATCGAATGGGGATGGCAGACACTGCGTCACCGCCCGGCGCTGCGGACTCTGGCACCACTGCTCCTCCTTCTTCCGGGAGGCGTTCTGGCGCTTGTGAATCCTCTGCCGTTCTATATGAAAGAGGCCCCGGACGGCTGGGCCTATTTCATGGAGGGCAATGCCTACATGAAGTTGAATCAATCCGAAAAAGCGGAGGCATCCTTCCGAAGAGCACTTGACGACATGGGGGCTTTGCCGCTGGCGCATGTAAACTTGGGCATCCTGGCTTTTCAGCGCGGTGATTTCCAGACCGCCGAAAAGGAATATCACTTGGCGATAGCCGAAGACAGCCTTTGCATCAAGGCATGGAACAATCTCGGTACGGTTCGAGAAGCTCTGGGCGACACAGCCGGTGCCATTGCCGCCTACTCACGGGCGCTGGCGATTCGTCCCTACATGATGGACGCACGAATCAACTTGGCAGGCATCTTTTTTCGGGCAGGCACGCGTGCCCTGCGCGAAAACCGAGATGAAGAAGCCGCTCGATTCTTCCAGACGAATCTCCAGCTGATGCCCAACCGAGTGGCGGCGACCTATAATCTGGCGGTTGCCCTGGGCCGACTTGGCCGACAGGAAGAAGCCCTGCAAACTCTTGAAAAGACCTTGGCCCTTGACCCTACCTTTGAACCGGCGCGCGACCTTCTGGAGAAGATGAAGATGCCGCCGTGATTTTTTGCAGGAGCTCTCGCGCCGGCTGATGAAGGGAATCGGCCGCGATTGCCTGCTCCAATTCGCACTTGGCTTGAGAAGGAAATCCGAGTCGCCCAAGAGTCAACGCATAGTTGTAGTGACAATCCGCCGAAAGGGGTGCAAATCGAACCGCCGATTCGTGCTCGGGCAAAGCTCGCTGGAGCTTTCCCTGAGCAATCTCCCGCCGCGCCAACTCATCATAGAACGCTCCCCACTCCGCCGAATCCCCCTTGTCCTCGAATCTTCCCAGCCACCAAGGCGTTTTCCACAGAATCCCGGTGGTGAAGCCTTCTTCTTCCGTCAGGTGCATCGGCACACCCGGTAGTCTCTTCATCGCCTCTTCTTCCCCCGATTTCGACAACAGGAGAAGCCGGAATTCCCGCACGCCCGCGCGACGCGCATCGGCAATGAATCGTCGCTCAACGGATGCGCTGGGTGCCGTGAAGATTTCCACTTGGTCCCACAAAGGGGCCAAGTCGGCCACCTGCATTTGCGATGGCACGACCAGGGGCGTGCCAGCACGACTTTCGAGAAAGCGCACGAGGCCCGCCGACTCGGCTCGTCGCCCATAGACAAGCGCCGCACTGCTCAGACTCTGCAGAATGGTCAGGGTCAGAAGGCAGCGCCAGAGCCATCCGGGCTTCGTCATTCGGCTCTTTGCATGGGCATAGACAGGAATGAGAAGAGGAAGAACGGGCAGCAGCAATCTGGGCCCCCAATGCACTCCTCGAGAGACCGGCGCGGTCAAAACCGTCAAGAGGGCGAGAGCCAAAGCCGCCCAAAGAAAGGGGCGTGCTTCGTGATTTTTGTAGAAGAAAAGGAGCAACACCCAGGGGAAAGCATAGAGAAGACTATTGCGATGAAGCAAAGCAACAGGCGGAAGAGGATGGCTCCAAAGACGGAACTGCACAAGGAGAAACCATAGGAAAAGCATCCCCCCGCCGAGGACACCGAGCCACAGGACTCTCCCTCTCTCCGCTCGAAAAAGAAGAAAACCGGCTATGCAGAGGAGCAAGAACAGTCCCAGACTGAGCCAGAAATTGGAGTCCATCATGAGGAGGAAAACCCAGGCCGTCTCTGCGCGTTGCCCGAGAGCCTGCCAGAAAGAAGTGATCCCGACGCCTGAGAACTTGAAATTCAGAAGAACTTGCGAAGGGAGAATGGAGCTCTCCCCCATCTTGGATACCCATAGACCGGCGAGGATCACGATCAGGGAAACGAAAAACAGCGCGGATGCCTGAAACAAGCCCTCCCGCCGCCAGAGCAAGACAAAAATGACCGGAACAAGCAGCACCATCTCCGGTCTAAGGAGTGCTCCCGCCGCCAGCAGCACGGCAGCCGCAACGACTTGGACGAGGGGAACAGGTCGGCCTCGCAACAGTAGAAGCAATGCGGCAGCCTCGAGGGCCAAGACGACGGTATATTCCCATAGCATCAGACTGTAGAAAGTCAGAGGAAGAAGGAAAACAACTTCCTCAAGCGAACCGTGCCAGCGCCGCAGCAAGAGCCATATCAGAAAGGCCCCCACTACAGGCAACAGTGTCAGAGCCAGCGTGCCGCCCTTGGCCGCAAAGCCCCAGAGTGCCATCGTCCATGGCGAAAATCCCAACCGAAAGGCGCCGCTCTCGCGCACGGCGAATGTCGCGTAAAATGGAGGATAGGCGGCCGGGTCTCGTAGGGAGGCGCGTAGCGGCCCGTCCGGCAACTCCACATACCAGGGCGGACGGCCGTGATGTGTTCCCACGAGTTTGATTCCGTCGTCAATCGTCCAGACACCGTCTCGAGGCAGAGTCAGAGCAAACAGGGCAAGCAGAAGCACCCAGACTCCTCCCCCGTAGCGTTTCAGAGCGTTCCAACCGGAAGCGACCATTCGTATTCTTGTCGTCTATGAAACAAGAAGGGTTGGCCTCTTGCTCGCGGCCAACCCCGTCTCTCTCAACATATCGCGATGGGTACTTTATCCGCCCCAGTGATACACAAAGCTGCGCTGCGAATAGAAAAATATGAACTGACGCACGAGAAGTTCGACAACGACAGGCAAGGGACCGACCTCGGTGTCTCGGATGTCGTTCTTGATGAAATAGAGAGGGAAACTGACGAGACTCGTTCGGAAGCGCAACTGTGCCGTGTAGGTGAAGGCCTCGTAGTCATTGATGCCTTCCCAGTTCTCATAGACCGTTGCCACCGGCTTCAAATGGTTGTCTGAAACCGGGATATAGGTGAAATCGACTTCGAGGGTATCGGCGTCTCCCCAGGCACCCGCCCAGGCCGGTGTACTCACCATGAAGGTGCTGTTGTTGTCGGTGAAATACATGAATTGGCCATACACATTCTTCGTCTTATTGTAGATGCGGGTCACGGAGATCAGGTCATCGTACCCCGTCGGCATCAACTTGCAGTAATAGGCGGTGCTGTCGATGACTTGGCAATCGTATCCGACGACTTCGTAGGGGTTGTCCGCGGTACAGGAGTAGTAGTAGTAAATCGTCATGGTTTCCCGATTGCGCCCAATCCAGTCAATATCCGGCAGACAGTAGTAGCGACTCGCCCCAAAGCGCAAGGCATGCACTTTCGCCGTGTCCACCTCGATGTCGGGATACCCGAACAGCGCGCCGATTCCTCTTCCAAAATCGGTCCCCTCGGGCTGATTGCGGAAATCCTCCCAACGATTGGCAAAACCTTCCGATATATTGAAGTAGTCGCGGAAGAAGATCTGGCCCTCCGTGCTGTTGAACTGTTGTACGCCCGTGGGAATTCCATACGACCCGACAAAAATCATTCGGCCGCTGAGCATGAGCATCCCACCGACATCCAGATAGTCCGTCATGACCTTCACTCTGGTCGGGATGCCCATATCCCCCAAACGCTGACGGTCGTCATCGATGATCCAAACCAGTTGGAACTGATGAATCAGGGCACAGGGAATGCGAACATTCCCCGTGACATCGCGGTTCACCCAGACCTGCAGATCCACACCGTCGTCGGCGAAATGCGAGTCGGGGTAGATCTGGTTCATGATCGCCCAGGCTTGTTCCCAATTCTCCTTATGAAACGCCATGACCGAGTCCGGATTGACCCAGCCGGCCCCTTCTCCGCGTGTGCCATTCTCGTCCACAATCAGCAAGTGGTGTTCGAAGGTCGGTTTGATGAAGTGGAATTTCGCCCACGCGGGCTGGGCGCATTCGGTCAGACCGTCATCGCGCGATTTCAGATAGAAGGTATAGGCGCCCGTCTCCAGCCCGTAGAGCGTCTTCATCTTCGTGGCGGACCATTTGCTCCATTTGTCCGCTTGAATGGTATCCCCGGGGAAATGAATGGTATCCCCGGGCTCCCTCACAATCAAAAAGCTGAATTCCAGAGGAATCGTCACGAGAGCGCGATCATCGGGATCGTTGCCTGTCCAAAGAATCTGCACGCCTCCATAGGTCTGCGTCAATGTTTCTCCCATCAGAAGGGTGTCGGTGAGCCGATCGATTTCATGATAATAGTCCTCGTCGGGGAGGACGGAAAGCATGGGGCGGTTGGGCGGCTCGTTGGATCGGAAAAATGCGCGGGCTTTCACCTCGGAGACGGCTCCATCGTCGTCTGTGCAGCGGATGAAGAGGATGTGCTGAGTCGTGTCGCCGGCCGGAGTCAACAGGTAGATGACTCTGTTGGTGGCTTCCGTATGGACCCATACCTCCGCCGGCAGGTTTTCCACATAGCTTTCCAAGGTGTTGTTCTCATAGGCGTCAACGGCGGCCTGAGTCGTGTCGTCATAGAGCGAATAGAACTCCACCAGTCCGTCGGGATCATGGCCATACCACTAAACCGTCGGCGCAAAATTGAACAAGCTACTGTCCAGAGGCACATTCACGAATTCGACGACAGGCTGCTGATTCACATTGAGGGTTCCCTTGAGGCGGTCACAGCCCATATAGGCCATCACCAGGATTCCCACAATGCCCAGGCCGAGGGCAATTTTTCTTATGTCACGCATCGTCGGCAATCCTCACGATTCGACAGGCGCATCACGAGCCGCGCCGCATCTTTTAGAAGAAATCCTTTTTGA